>CALFYR010000109.1 GCA_937954195.1 uncultured Dehalococcoidia bacterium | reverse complement strand
CCCGCTGATTTTTGAGCGAACGTGGGGGCGGGGCGCCGTGATCGGGGTTGCCCCCGCCGGTCTCCCCAGCCCCCGTTCCCGAACCCGGCGTGCACCTTTCGTTATGCACCGGGCTCTCCCGTACCGGATACGTGTAGTCGGGGCTTCCCATGCTGAGCAGGTCGTGACGGCCCACTTTGAGATCGGCGACGATTGCGACGGGCCGTTTATCGACCCAGCGATATCGTGCGCGACCTTCGAGCCGGCGCCAGTAACGGCGGCGGATCACGAGGCGGGGCGTCTTGGGATACTTCTTGCGCAGCCAGCGCCGCAGGCGGTCCCACACATAATGGTCGATGCGCGTGAACACCTGCTTTGCTCCGTAGCAGTGCTGATAGAAGCGTCCCCACCCGAGCAGAACGGGATTGAGGGCGTCGATGACCTCCTGGAAGGAAAGTCGCGTATGCCCTCGCGTCGTGTGCTGCTTGATGCGGTATCGGAAGTCCTTGATCCGCGCCTTCGGGATCTCGATCCGGGGCCAATAGCCCCATCTGTCGTCCCAGCGGAGCCGGACACGGTGGCCGAGGAACTCGAACCCCTCGGTGAGCGCCGTAATCCGCGTCTTCTCCGGCGAGAGCGTGAGCTTCATCTCATCGCGGAGGAGAGCGGCCAAGGCCTCCTTCTCGGCACGGGCCTGTTCCTCGGTCCCGTTGACGAGCACCACAAAATCGTCCGCGTATCGGATGGGCAAGAACACCGGTCGCCCCGCCTTACGCTCGTAGTGGCGGAACTTCCGGATAGCATCGCCGGGACGAGCATACGGCCGGCCGTCGCGGGTGAGGCGCGGCGAGACGTAGCGGGCGTATCGCTCCTCGATGCGGGCCAACGTGATGTTGGCAAGCAAAGGGGAGAGGATGCCGCCCTGCGGCGTGCCGGCGTCGGTGCGCATGAATGCGCCCTCGGACAGCACGCCCGCCTTAAGGAAGGTTCGAACCAGTCGAGTCACCCGCAGGTCCACGACGCGCCGACGAAGGCGAGTCATGACGTGGTGGTGGTCGATGTTGTCGAAGCAGCCCTTGATGTCTCCTTCGATGACCCATTGATACGGCGGACGGGGCCAACCTGTTTCGGTCTTTTCGCCCGGCGGGCGGATCGCGTTCCGGATGTGCTCCAGCGCGTCGCGACACGCCCGTTTCGGTCGAAAACCATACGAGACGGTCAAGAACTCCGCCTCGAAGATCGGCTCCAGCAGTTGCAGGAGCGCGGCTTGCACCACGCGATCCCGCACGGTCGGCACACCCAGCGGCCGGTACATGCCCGGCTTGCCACGTTTCGGAATCATCACGCGCCGCACCGGCGATGGGCGGTAGCTGCCATTACGCAGCCGTGCACGCGTCGCAGTGAGGAAGCGATCGACTCCGATTCGCCTTTCGACGTGCCTTACCGTCACTCTGTCCACGCCCGGCGAACGCGCGCCGCGATTGCTCGCGACCCGCTTCCACGCGAGGCGGAGGTTCCGTGGATGGGTGACCCAGTTCCACATGTCCCGCCACGCCTCATCGGGCTTGGACCGACTCCACGTGTAGAGTTTGCGTTGAATGTCGAGAAGCCAGGCCTTGTCAGCCTGATAAACGGTGTCCACCGCTCATTTCTCCTTCGCTGCAAACCTACGTGGTACCTGTTCCCCTTCGCCATGTGGCCGGCTCTCCCGGCCTCGGACTACTACGGGAACTCCGCCCCCACGCACCGCCGTCACCCGACTTCGAAGGGATAGCCGGTCCGCTACCGACCGGCGGCGATGCGTGGGTTCCGACGTTCCGATCGAGAACCCATGGACCCGTAGACGACCCGCTTTACCCCAGGGTGCCCTGTCCGCCAGCCATGATGAGGGGCCGACGGCCACGCCGTTGTTGCGACGTGCCCAGACCGGTTCAGACCAGCCGATCCGGATCGCGCACCGTTCTCCCCGCTGTCTCGTATGAGAGAGAGTCACATTAAGTACTGAGGCTTCCGACACGGGTTTCGTGCTTCCTCGTCGTAGGTCCTGCGGTAGCCCGGCGTGGGCGAGACAGCGCCCTATCCGGACAGTTAAGGCCGCTCTGCGCATTTCATCGCGATTGTCGACTCGCAACCGTGACTTGCGGCCCCCTTTCTGCTATTCTCATCTCATAGCGAGGCAGCTCCTTTGACTGCCGGTTTTCGATCAGTTGGGCACAATTTATTGTTGTTCTTGCGCGTGTTTGTGCCGTTACGTCGCGCAA
>CALFYR010000108.1 GCA_937954195.1 uncultured Dehalococcoidia bacterium | reverse complement strand
ACGGGCGGCGGCCGAGGCGCCGATGGCTGGGACGATGACGTCCTTGGCAAGGTGTACGACGCACAGGTGGTCCGCCGCCTGCTGCCTTATCTGAAGGAGTACAAGCCACAGGTCTCGCTCGCGTTCATTTGCATGGTGCTGACCGCCGTTTCGAGCTACATGCAGCCGGCGCTCATCGCGCTCACGGTGAAGGCGGGCATCGAACACGACACCACGCGTGTCTGGTGGCTGCTGGGCGGCATGCTTGGTCTTGCCGGCGTCCAGTGGCTCTCCGCCTACGTGCAGCAACTCGTAACCGCCTGGCTGGGCAACCGCCTGCTGCTGACTCTGCGCACGCAGATGTACGACCACATGCAGGGCCTCTCGCTCTCGTTCTACGACGAGATGGAAGTGGGCCGCATGATCTCCCGCCTCACGAGCGACGTGACCGTCATGCAGGAATTGCTGACGAGCGGCTCGCTCACCTTCCTGGCCGACATCATCGGCCTGGCCGTCGTCATCACGATCCTCTTCACGCTCGACCCGACGCTCGCGGGCGTGACGCTCGCCATCGTGCCGCCGCTCGTGCTGGTCATGGTGTTCTGGGCGAAACACGCGCGCCAGGCGTTCGTGAACGTGCGCGTCAAGATCAGCGCGCTGTATGGCACGCTCGCCGAAAACGTCTCCGGCGTACGCGCGGTGCAGTCGATGTCCCGCGAGGGCGAGAACGCCAAGCGCTTCGACGCCCTGAACCAGGACAACCTGCGCGCGAACGTGTGGGCCGGCATGCTCACCGCCGCGATCATGCCCGTGATCGAACTCGCGGTGGCTATCGCCACCGCGTCGGTGGTCATCGTAGGTGGCCTGCGGGCACTCGACGCCTCCGATGTGAACGTCGCCCAGCTCGTCGCGGTGCTCACCGCCTTCACGCTGTACGTCGGCCGCTTCTTCGACCCCATCCGTGACCTGGTGCTGCAGTACACGATGCTCCAGCGCGCGATGGCCGGCGGCGAGCGCATCTTCGAAGTGCTCGATACGCCCGCTCGCATCACCGACAAGGAAGACGCCATCGACCTCGAATCGGTCGAAGGCCGCGTGGACTTCGAGGATGTGAAGTTCCACTACATCGAAGGCGTGCCGATTCTTCGCGGCATCACGCTCAACGTCGAACCCGGAGAGACGATCGCGCTTGTCGGCTCCACCGGCGCGGGCAAGACAACGATCACGTCGCTCATCAGCCGTGGCTACGAAGTCACCGGCGGCGCGATCAAGATCGATGGCCACGACATCCGCGATGTGAAGCGCCGCTCGCTCACGCGGCACATGGGCGTTGTGCTCCAGAACCCGTACCTCTTCAGCGGCACGGTGCGGGAAAACATCGCGTACGGCCGGCCGGAATCGACGCTCGATGACATCAAGCGGGCGGCCGAAGCCGTCGGCGCCGACGAATTCATCGAAAAGCTCGAAAACGGGTACGACACGGTGCTGCAGCAGCGTGGCCAGAACCTCTCGGTTGGCCAGCGCCAGCTCATCAGCTTCGCCCGGGCGATCCTCGCTTCGCCGCGCATCCTCGTGCTGGATGAGGCGACGGCCTACGTCGACACCCAGACGGAAGTCATCATCCAGCGGGCGCTTCGCCAGCTGCTGAAGGACCGCACCTCGTTCGTCATCGCCCACCGGCTCTCGACCATCCGCGAAGCGACGAGGATCGTCGTTCTGGATAAGGGCGAGATCGCCGAGATCGGCACGCACGAGGAGCTCCTCGCGAAGGGCGGCATCTACGCCAACCTGTACAAGATGACGTACGAGCAGGAGCAATCGGCGAAGGCAGCGGCCATGATGAGCGAGGACGAGGCGTTCGCTTCGCGCCGCCGCGGCGAAGTCCAGGATGGCGGTGGCGGCCTCACGCCGCAGCCGGCCGCGGGCCAGTAGCGCCACCCCATACGCACCACCCGGAGCCCCCTTGCATCGCGGCGCGCGATGCTTCAACATGCCCGTTAGCACTCATTGACAGGGAGTGCTAATATACGGCTCGCACAACTCCACATCCCCCTCATAGAGGTACGCATGGCAAAGCAGTTGCTCTTCGACGAAGAGGCACGGCACTCCCTCAAGCGCGGCATCGACGCGCTTGCGGACGCCGTCAAGATCACCCTGGGCCCCAAGGGCCGCAACGTCGTCCTCGATAAGAAGTTCGGCGCCCCGACGATTACCAACGACGGTGTGACGATCGCCAAGGACATCGAGCTCGAAGACCCGTTCGAGAACATCGGCGCCCAGCTGGCCAAGGAAATCGCCTCCAAGACCAACGACATTGCCGGCGACGGCACCACCACCGCCACCGTGCTCGGCCAGGCGATCGTGCAGGAAGGCCTGAAGAACGTGGCCGCCGGCGCGAACCCCATGGGCCTGAAGCGCGGCCTCGAAGCCGGCGCCGCCGGCCTCGTCGAGGCCATCAAGAAGAACAGCATCAAGGTCACCGAGCGCTCCCAGATGTCCCAGGTGGCCACCATCTCCGCCAACAACGACCCGTCGATCGGTAACCTCATCGGCGAGTGCATGGAGAAGGTCGGCAAGGACGGCGTCATCACCGTCGAAGAGTCCAAGGGCATCCAGACCGAAGTCGAATACGTCGATGGTATGGCGTTCGACCGCGGCTACATCAGCCCCTACTTCGTGACCAACCCGGACCGCATGGAAGCCGTCGTCGAGGACCCGTACATCCTCATCACCGACAAGAAGCTCTCCAGCGTCCAGGAGATCCTCCCGGTCCTCGAGAAGATCCTCCAGGTCACCAAGAACGTGGTCATCATCTGCGGCGACCTCGAAGGCGAAGCGCTGGCCACCCTCGCGGTGAACAAGCTGCGCGGCACCATCAACATCCTCGCCGTCAAGGCCCCGGGCTTCGGCGACCGCCAGAAGGATAACCTCGGCGACATTGCCACCCTCACCGGCGCGACCGTCATCTCCGAGGAGATTGGCCGCACGCTCGAGAGTGTCGAAGTTGCCGACCTGGGCCGTGCCCGCCGCGTCGCTTCCACCAAGGAAGAGACCACCATCATCGAAGGCAAGGGCAAGAAGAAGGACCTGGACGCCCGCATCTCGCAGATCCGCGCGATCCTCGAAGATGCCAAGAGCGACTGGGACCGCGAAAAGGCCCAGGAACGCCTCGGCAAGCTGGCCGGTAGCGTCGCCGTCATCAAGGTTGGCGCCGCCACCGAAGTCGAGCTCAAGGAAAAGAAGCACCGCGTGGAAGACGCCCTCAGCGCGACCCGCGCGGCCGTCGAAGAAGGCATCGTCTCCGGCGGTGGTGTTGCCCTGATCAACGCCCTCCCGGCACTCGATAAGGTCAAGCTCGAGGGCGACGAGGCGACGGGTGTCCGCATCCTCCGCCGCGCGCTCGAAGAGCCGCTTCGCCGCATCGCGATCAACGCCGGCAAGGACGGCTCGGTCGTGGTCGAAGAAGTGAAGAAGCTGGCCAAGGGCCAGGGCTACGACGCTCAGAAGGACGAGTACGGCGACATGGTGGCCAAGGGCATCATCGACCCGGCCAAGGTGACCCGCTCGGCCATCGAGAACGCCGTCTCCATCGCCGCGATGGTCCTCACCACCAACTGCCTCGTCTCCGAAAAGCCGGAAGAGCAGAAGCCGATCACCCCGCCGCCGATGTACTAAGTCGGCTCAGCATCGGCCCCAACCGGCCGATGACCCGGGTACAAACCTTCGCGAGGGGGCGTGGCGCACAGCCCGCCCCCTCGCTGATTCACCAACGGATCCCAATGAAAGGAGCCCTCCATGCGCACCGAAAACGGCATGACCCTCGATATGAACGCGGTCAACAAACTGCTTAGCGAAGCCGACCTGGTCACGATTGGCTTTACGCTCTTCCCCCAGCGTCTGCTCGCCGATACGCGATTCAACGCCACTGACGGCCAGTGGGTCGGCCTGGTCGAACCCGTCGCGTCGGTGCAGGAGCGGTACCTCTGGCTCGGCAAGCACCGCGGCTCGTTCGGCACGCCGAACGGCTTCGCCTTCTTCGTGTGGCCGCACACGGTGCGGTACCTGGTCGAAAGCGATGCCCTCGCCCCGCTGCGTGCCCGCCTGACCACGCAAGCCGCGGAAGAGCTGGACCGCACGGTCGCCGAAGCCCTTGAGCTCGAACGCCGCGCGATGGTCGATGCGGTGAGGGGCGCCGAGCACTGGCCGGCCCTGTGGGAGTCTCAACGGGCGGCCTAAACCTGCCGATGATCACCGGGATGAACCCGAAGTCCGCCATCTACATGCCGGAGCGGCGGCGCATCGTCATCCGCGGCAAGGTCCAGGGCGTGGGATTCCGGCTGTGGCTGCGCAACGTTGCCCAGTCCCTGAGCCTTGTCGGAAGCTGCCGGCTGCTGGAGGACGGGACGGTGGAGGCGGAGGTGCAGGGCGATCGTCAACTGGTGAAGCAGTTTGTGATCGCCTGCAAGCGTGGACCGGCCGAGGCAGAGATCGACGGCATCGAGGTCAGCGTGCTGGCGGTCGACGCCCGTCTTGGGTTCTTTCACGTCGAACGCTGAGCCCTGACGATAAAGGCCATCCAATTCACCACTTAAATGACGCTAGTTTCAAGGGTGAACGCTGGGTACCTTGTTCGCCATGGCTGAATGGTCTCTGCTTACCAATCACGCGAACGTATTGTTGTGCGTGACGCGCGAGCCGGATATCCGGCTCCGGGAACTGGCCGTCGAAGTCGGCATCAGTGAGCGCGCCGTGAAGCGAATCGTCGCGGACCTGGAGAAGGCGGGCTACATCGCGCGCGAGCGCCATGGTCGCCGGAACCACTACAACGTCAACGCGGAAGCACCGCTTTCGGGCCCGGTCACCTCGGGCTTGCAGGTCAGCGCCCTCATCGGCGCCGTCCTGCCGATGATTACCTCCGCGCTTTAGCTTCAGGCCCCCGCAAGGAACCGGCGCGGGACTTCGCGCATCATCGTGTCTACAATCTCGTCGGTCACGCCCTGGGCCTTCAGCGCCGGGATCGCCACGGTCGAGACGAACAGGTAGCGGGTTGTCCCTTTCACCTCCGGCCTGGGCGTGCCGTGAAGGATCGCCCCCGGCGCGTAGTCGTGCCCCAGCATGAGCCTATCGGCCCATCCGCGGTCGATGAGCGCCTTCACGGTGGTGTTGCGCTGCTCCCAGTTGGGGCGGCCGGCAGCGCCGGGATAGCGGTCCATCGAAAGGAAGACACCGGCCTTCAGCAGACCTTCGAGGTAGTCCACGTCCGTGGTGTCCGCGCTGTGCCCGATGGCGATGCGGTCCATCGGCGCACCTTCTTCGATGAAGATCTCCAACTGCCGCTGGCCTACTTTCTCCGGCGCCCACTGGTGCGTGCTGATAGGGCAGCCGGTGCGTTTGCACGCCCGCGCCGCCCCGCGCAGGATGCGCTCGCCCTCGGGCGTTACACCGCCCATATCGTTCGCGACCTTGATGCAGCCGGCCTTCACGCCGGAATCGCCGATGCCGACTTCGATTTCGCGCACGAAGATGTCCGCGATGTCGTCGATATCGCGCGTCCAGAACGAACGCGGAACGTCACGCCAGATGCCCGTCGCCATGACGACATGCATCTTCGACGCCTTCGCCACATCGCGGACGAACTCCACGTCGCGGCCGAGGTCGGGGGTGGTGAGGTCGATCATGGCGCCGATGCCGCCTTCCCGCGCCTCGGTCAGTTCATCGATGGCGTTCTGGCGCGTCGCATCCCAGTTGAACATCCAGGGGTAGTGGTGATTGTCCTCGCCCATGGCCACGAGCACGTGTTCATGGCTCAGCGTCCATCCGAGATCGTTCGCATCAACCGGGCCAAGCACCGTCTCAACCGTCGCCATCCAACACCTCCTGCGGCGCGCTGATTGTGCGCGAAGGGAGGCGGCAGGCGCCAGCTACTTCAGCGGGATCACCACGGATGCCCGGGCAATCACCCAGTACCGGCCGCCGGGTACGAGTTCCTGCAGTGTCTGCAGTTCTGGCTCCATCTGGGGGCTCCAGCGCAGCCATGTGGCGGTCCATGGGTCCCACGCGTAGACGACGGCGAGCGAACTGGCCACGGGCGCGAACGCCTGTGCCGGCATCGTCTTTGGGCCGTTCCAGGCAAAGTAGGCCGGGCCGGGCTTGACCGTCATCTGCGCCGGCGCCTCGGTCGGCGTGGCCGTTGGCGGCGGTGGAGGAGGCGGCGGAGCGGCCGGCTTCAGGGCCGCCGGGGGCTTCGTCGGCACCGGAGTCGGCGGGACGGGCGTCGCAGTCGCGGCCGCGGGCTGGCTGGAGCCAGAACCGTAGCCAAAGTTCGTCACCCAGTAGTACCCGTAGCGGCTGCCGTCCGTGTAGACGCGCGCGATGCCGACTTCGGTGAACTCGGCTTCGAGCATGACGCTGTTGTGGGAAGGCGAGCGCTTCCACGCGTCCAGCGCGGCGCTCGCGGATTCGTAGGCCAGGCCGCCGGCGAGGTTTTCGCCGCCGGGAATGGCGTAGCCGCAGTCGGGCATTCGCGCCCAGGGCGACCGTCCGAGCGAGTCGTTGTGCGCCAACGCGGGACGCTTGCCGAGGTCCGTCGCCATCCACGTGGCCGAGCGGTTCAGGGCAGGGGAAACCGTCAGCGCAGGTGCGCCTTTGGTCGCCCGGTATGCGTTCATCAGGCGGAGGAACTCCTGTTCCACCGCATCGTTGCTGTAGTCCGAAACGTCGCAATTCGAAAGTGCGTGGGCGGGCCGGGAACCAGCCACGAACCACGCGAGAGTACACAGCGCGATTGCGCCGAGCACCCAGGTGAGCCTGGTGGTCAAGGATTCCTCCCCTGGGGGCGCCACCACTTCGAAAGTAAGAAAGCTGTTAGTAAGTAACGACCGGGATATCCCCTATGTTCGGTAAACGCACTGCAAAACCTGCCCGGATCAGACCCTTATGTGACGTGAAGTACGGAATACACCGAACGGACGTGGCAGGAGGGGGAGGGAAATTCGGCCCGGGTGTTGGCTATCATCCGCGGATGCAACGCGGCCGGCCGCCATCACCGGATGTGCTGACTCCCGCCGAATGGGAGGTGGTGCACATGGTTCGCCACGGCATGACGAACCGCCGCATCGCGCTACAGCGGAACACCACGGTCGATGCCGTGAAGTTCCACCTGGAGAACATTCGCAGCAAGCTCGCGCTGCCGGACCGGCAGGCCATCCGCCACTGGCAAGGTCTGCCGTTGCACCACAGGAGTACCAGCATGCCCACAACCGAATCCGCCGTCGCTCTCGGCCACATCGGCCAGGTTGCCCACACGGTGAAAGACATCGAGACCGCCGTAACGTTCTTCCGCGACACGCTCGGGATGAAGCACCTGTACACGTTCGGCCAGCTCGCTTTCTTCGATTGCGACGGGACGCGCCTGTTCGTCGATGCCTTGCCCGAGGCCCAGGGCCACGGCAACTCGGTCCTCTACTTCACGGTGGCCGATATCCACGCAACGACCGCGGCGCTGAAGGGAAAGGGCGTCACGTTCACCGGCGAACCGCACATGATTCACCGGCACGAAGACGGCACGGAGGAATGGATGTCGTTCTTCTCGGACCCGGAAGGCAACACGCTGGCGCTCATGTCGGCGGTGAAGCCGGGCTAGCGGGGCTATACTCCGGGCCACCCAATCCCGGAGCGCCCCCATGCCTGAATCCACCGAAGCGCGCGTCGAATCGCTGCTTTCCCAACTCACGCTCGAAGAGAAGCTCACGCTCTGCGCGGGTGCCGATGCGTGGCACACCCACGCGATCCCGCGCGTCGGCATCCCGGCGGTCAAGGTCACCGATGGGCCGAACGGCGCCCGCGGCGGCACCTTCGGCGAGAACACTTCTGCCTGCTTTCCCTGTGGCACGGCCATGGGCGCAACCTGGGACCCGGAACTCGTCCGCGAAGCGGCGGCCGCCATCGGCCAGGAGGCGCGCACCAAGCAGGCGACGGTCCAGCTCGCGCCCACCGTGAACATCCACCGCCATCCGCTCGCGGGGCGCAACTTCGAGTGCTACTCCGAAGACCCGTACCTGACGGCCCGCATGGCGGTGGCGTTCGTTCGGGGCGTGCAAAGCCAGGGTGTGGCGGCCACGGTGAAGCACTTCATCTGCAACGACTCCGAGTTCGAGCGCATGACCATCAGCTCGGAAGTCCGCGACCGCGCGCTCCGGGAGATCTACCTGCCGCCCTTCGAAGCGGCCGTGAAAGAGGCGAACGCCTGGGCGATCATGACCTCCTACAACCGCATCAACGGCACCTTCGCGGCGGAGAACGAACGGACCCTTTCCATTCTCAAAGACGAGTGGGAGTTCGATGGACTCGTTATGTCGGACTGGTGGGGCACGAAAAGCACCGTCGCCTCGGCGAATGCCGGGTTGGACCTGGAAATGCCCGGGCCCGGCTACCACTTCGGCTCGCGGCTTGGAACAGCCGTTGACGCCGGCGAGGTAAGCGAGGCCGTCATCGATGAGAAAGTGCGCCGCCTCCTGCGGCTCGCCATCCGGACTGGCGTGTTCGAACAGCCGTCCGGGATGGACGAAACGTCGGAGGACCGGCCCGAACACCACGCGATCATTCGCCGCGCTGCCAGCGAAGCGATGGTGCTGCTGAAGAACGAGAACAGCCTCCTGCCGCTCCAGCCGCCGGACGGATCGCTCATCGCGGTCATCGGGCCGAACGGCGACGACCTCTGCATCCAGGGCGGCGGCAGCTCGCGTGTGGAACCCCACCACGAACGGCCGTTCCTCGACGCGCTGCGCGAAGCGCTGGGCCCGGGTGTGAACGTGGAGTTCGAGGCTGGCTGCCGCATCCATCGGCGGACACCCACGCTCGCCCGGCATATGGAGGCGAGTGCGGGCACACCCGGCGTCGAGGTCCAGTACTTCGACAACCCGGACTTCGAAGGCGAACCCGTCCTCCGGCGGACCGCGCGGCGAATGGAGTTCCGCTGGCTGGGGACGACCCGGCCGGCCGGGATCACCGGACAGTTCACGCTCCGCGCTCGCGCGGTGTTCACAGCGCCGGCGACCGGCGCCTACCGCTTCACGCTCACCAGTTCCGGCCTCAGCAGGCTGCTCATCGATGGCCAACTCGTGCTCGACAACTGGACCGAGCAGCGGCCGGGGCGTTCGTTCTACGGGCAGGGAAGCGAAGAGATCGGCATCGACGTTGGCCTGGATGCGGGCGAAACGCGCGAACTCGTGCTCGAATACCAGGCGCCCGCCCGCGCCATGATCCCCGGCGTGATGGTTGGCTGCCGCATGCCCGAACCGCACAACGGCATCGAGCGGGCCGTCGAACTCGCCAGGCGTGCGGACGCCGTCGTACTGGTCGCGGGGCTGAACGCCGATTGGGAGACCGAAGGGACGGACCGCGTCAGCCTCTCCCTCCCGGGTGACCAGGACGAGCTCATCTCGGCCGTCACTGCCGCGAACCCAAATACGGTCGTCGTCATCAATGCCGGGTCACCGGTCGCCATGCCCTGGCTCGATGGGGCAGGAGCCGTCCTGCAGGCGTGGTACCCCGGCCAGGAAGGCGGCGACTCGCTCGCGGACGTGCTGACCGGGAACTCCGAACCCGGCGGCCGCCTGCCGACGACCTTTGCGCATCGCGTCGAGGACCACCCCTCGCACCTGACGTATCCCGGCGAGGCGGGCGAGGTGCATTACGGAGAGGACATCTTCGTCGGCTACCGTGCCTTCGGCCGCACGGGAGCCGAACCGCTGTTTCCCTTCGGCCACGGCCTGAGCTACACGACCTTCGCCTACGAAAACGTTCGCCTCGATCGCGAGGAGGTGCGCGAGGGCGACGCGGTCACCGTGCACCTGGATGTCGTGAACACCGGCGACCGAGCCGGGAGCGACGTTGTGCAGGTCTACGTGAGTGACCTCGAATCGAGCTTGCTACGACCCGTAAAGGAACTCAAAGGCTTTCAGAAAGTTCGTCTCGAACCAGGCGAACGGCGTGCGGTCGCCATCACGCTTGAGCCGCGAGCGTTCCAGGCGTGGGACCCGCGCGTGAACCGCTGGGTCGCCGAACCCGGGGACTTCACCGTCTCGGTGGGCTGGTCTTCGGCGAAGTTCGCGGCCGAGTTGCCGCTCCGGCTCGCTTAGAGCGTCCGGCCGCTCATCGCGGCGAGCGCCGACCGCAGGCCCGCCACGTCGTGGACCTCTTGATCAGGCACCTCATCGACGGACCGTGGCTGCTGGTTGATGTGACGCCCCGTGCGGAACAAGACCGTCCGCATGCCGAGCAGCCTTGCTGGAAAGATGTCGTTGTCGATGCGGTCGCCAACCATCACGCACTCGCCGGGCTCCACGTGGAGGTCCTCACAGGCACGCAGGAAGAGGCGGACATCGGGCTTGCGGAAGCCGTGGTGGCCGCTGACCTCGCGGTGGTGGAAGAGGTGGCCAATCCCGAACTCGTCCAGCTGTTCGATGACTCGCAGCGGCTGATTGGCCGCGAGTCCCAGCTTCAATCCAGCGCGATGCAGGTCGTGAAGCAGCTCCGGCATTCCGTCACGCAGTTCGAACACGCGACCAAGCGAGCTGAACATGCGCACCTCGCGGGCTATGCGCTCATCCCCACCGCACAGCCGCCAGATGATGGCGCTGTACGCGTCCGGCGCGTAACTCGCCACCGCCCACTCGTTTGCCTCGCGAAACGCTTCGTCGGTCACCTGGACGCCCGCGGCCTCGAGCCCGGCACGGATCTGGGAATCGATGAGTGCCTCGGCCTGGACCTCGGTATCGATCGGCCCGCCAACATCGAAGAGGACGGCCTTGATGGTCATTCGGCTGATGCGGGAGCGACCTCGCGCAGGACTGCCGCCATATCGCCGTTGAGCATCGCGAACGCTGCGAGCCGAAGCCCGGGGAAGACCTTGCTTTCGAAGATGCCGTTCGTCAATTCCAGCGGCTGATACTTGCCGTCCACCAGCTCCCACCAGTCGATGCGCTCTTCGAAGATCTGCCAGACCAGGTATTCCTGGACTCCGGCGCGCTCATAGAGGTCGCGCTTGGCGTGGAGGTCGTACGAAGCGAAACTCGCAGCAATCTCGGCGACGAATTCGGGGATGCCTTCGACGGCGTCATCATGGAGAGAGGCCTTCCCGCTACCATCGACCAGCCCCGCGGCATCTGGCTGAACCTCGTCCTCGCCCGGCATCCTCACGGTCACGTTGTCAAAGACCATGCAGGCGGGATTGCCAGCCGCAAAGACACCCAGGAACGTCATGAGCCGCGTGTGCGCCGCAGCGTGTTGCGGTCCGACTGTCACCTCGAGGTACACCTGGCCATCGATAAGTTCCGCCTTCTTGATATCCGGGTGCAGGTCCCAACGGCGCTCAAACTCCGCCCGCGAGAGCCTATCGCCGTTGCACAGCGGCGGCAACGCTTCCGGGGCGGGTGCGCGCACCGGCTTACGGGTCTGTGTTTGCGCCATGAACCCAGTCTACCACCGCGCTAGCCAGCAGCCGCAGCGGGCACGTCGCCGCCATCCACCAGCGCATCCAGCCAGAGGACACCCGCATCGCCGTACTCAAGGGGGTCTGCGCGTTCGAGGTACCGCTTCCGATACTCGGTGGCCACGAGCAGCTTGCCGAAACCCTGCCCGTTGTTCGCCTCGTGGTCCGCTTCCGCAACCAGCAGAGCGCTGCACACCAGCGCGGCGAGCCGATCGCACATTGCCGCCATCCTTGCCTCCCGCGTAGTCTCGTCCGCGTTCAGCAGTCGCTCCAGGTGCGCTTTCACGACCGGGATAGCGTTTGCCACGAGGGCGGCGTGGGGCCGCACCTCGGGGTGCTGCACCTCACGAAGGCGGTCGGCAAGTTCGCGGAAGAGCGCCTCGTGCGCCCCGTTTCGTGCCGATGCGCGCGCAACGTCGAGCGCAACCACGTTCTCGGCGCCTTCCCAGATGC
>CALFYR010000107.1 GCA_937954195.1 uncultured Dehalococcoidia bacterium | reverse complement strand
CGCCGGAGGTGGTTTCGCGGGCGGCGCGACGGGCATCGTGGAGGAGCATGAGCGCCTCGAGGCCGATGACCTCGGGCTCGTCGGGCATGAGCGTGCGGAGGGAGTGGGTGAGCCTGATGGCCTCGGCGCAGAGGTCGCGCCGGATGAGCGCTTCCGATGCGGTGGACGCGTAGCCTTCGTTGAATACGAGGTAGAGGGTGGCGAGTACGCCGGCGAGTCGTTCGGGGAGTTCGTGAGCTTCCGGGATGCGGTAGGGGATGGCCGCGTCGCGAATCTTTCGTTTCGCACGCACGATGCGCTGGGCGAGCGCAGGTTCATCGAGCAGGAACGCGCGTGCGATCTCGGGGGTGGTCAGGCCGCCGAGAGTGCGAAGGGTGAGCGCAACCCGTGCTTCCATCGCGAGGGATGGGTGGCAGCAGGTGAAGATAAGCCGCAGACGGTCGTCATGGAGCACGTCGTCATCGGCGGGTTGTTCGAAGTCGTAGGCCGTGGGCATCTCTCTGCCTGCCTGTTCGAGTTTCTGGCGGCCGGCCGCTTCCCGGCGAAGGCGGTCGATCGCCTTGCGCCGGGCGGTGGTCACGAGCCAGCCGGTGGGATTGGCCGGAGCGCCCGCGGCCCAGGCTTCGATGGCCGCCAGCCAGGCCTCCTGAAGCGCATCCTCGGCGAGATCGAAGTCACCGAGGATGCGGATGAGGGTGGCCAGCGCCGGCCCATGGTGCTGGCGGACAAGATCGCCGCCGAGCGGAGGGTTCATTCGAGTTCGAGCACCTGTCGGATTTCGACCACACCGCCGGATGCTGCGGCCGGAATCCGGGCGGCCCAGGCGCGAGCGTCTTCGAGCCCCGTGCAGCGCAGGAGGTAGTACCCCGTGAGTTGATGCGAGCCGGGGCGGAAGACGCCCGGGACGATGGACGGCGCACCATCGCGGACCGTGACGGTTTCGGCACCGGAGCTGGGCGTGAACGGCTGCGAATCGACCAGGACGCCGGCCGCTTTGGCTGTCTCGTCCAGCGCAACGTAGGCGTCCCAGAGCGCCTGCCAACGCGGGTCGCCCTGGGGAAGCGCCTGCGATTCGTCCTCGTAGATGAGGAGCATGAAGAGCGCCATCTATTCCATGGACCCCATGTCGAGCACCGGGCGGATTTCGATGCCGCCGTTGTCGTTGAAGATGAGCTGCGAGCCGATTTCGATGGCGCGATCGAGGGAGTCGCAGGCGACCTCGCAGAAGCCTCCCAGGACCTCGCGGGTTTCGGCGAACGGGCCATCGGTCACCAGCGTTTCGCCGTCGCGGACGGCGACGGTGCGCGCCGTCTTGCTCAGCCAGAGGCCGTCGCCGGTCACGAATTCGCCGCTATCGATGAGTGCTGACGTGAACCGCTGGTGGCGATCAACGATTCCGCGCTGCTCGGGGCTGCCGAGCGGGACGAAGCGAGATTCATCGCCGTAGATGAGGGCCATGAAGTGCGGTTTGCCGGGTTGCTCCAGCAGCCGGCGTTCGTGGCCCGCCATCGTGCGGACCTCCACCCGGCCCGTGGCAGCCGCCGGGATCTTCGCCGCCCAGGCCTGCGCCTCTTCCATCGAGAGGCACTCAAGGATGTAGAACCCGCCGAGCTGCTCGCGGGTTTCGATGAACGGCCCGTCCGTGACCATCACGTCTCCTTCGGCAGTCTGGCGAAGGGCGCGGGCGGTGGGGCTGAGTTCCAGGCCCTGTCCGTGGATGTAGACACCGTGAGAGGCGACTTCCTCATCGAAGGCCGCATAGGCTTCGAAGATAGCCTCGTCTTCGGGGGATTCGTCCGTGGGCTCCCGATCGTAGAGAAGAAGCATGAACCGCATGTGTGTCCCTTATTCAGCCACCGGCCGGACTTCGATGGAGCCGGCCTTCGCGGATGGAACTTTGGCGGCCAGGGCGAGCGCCTGGTCCAGGTTGTCGCAATCAAGCAGGTAGAAGCCGCCGAGGGTCTCGCGGGTTTCGGCGAAGGGCCCGTCGGTCATGGCGACGTTGCCGTCGCGGACGCGGACCGTGGTGGCGGTCGAGACGGGCTGCAGTTCGTGGGCTGCGACGACGCTGCCGACGCGGCGGGCTTCTTCGGAGAAGGCGGCGTAGGCGGCCATGAGTTCGTCGCGGCCTTCGTCGCCGGGTTGGGTGTCGTTTTCGGGGCTGGTGTAGATGAGCAGCATGTAGCGCATGGGAGGCTCTCCTGAGGCGCAGTATGGTATCGCCTCAGTTGTCT
Organism: uncultured Dehalococcoidia bacterium; assembly: GCA_937954195.1. Classification (GTDB taxonomy): domain Bacteria; phylum Chloroflexota; class Dehalococcoidia; order Tepidiformales; family Tepidiformaceae; genus Amarobacter. Next base: position 2,925 of record CALFYR010000107.1, on the reverse strand, counting down.
GACGAACGGGCGGCGGTGAAATCGACAGGGATCGGACTGTTTACGGCAACGAATTGCGAAGGTTGTTCGCGTACGCGTATTCTTCGTGCCTCACTTACCGTCCGGAAAACAAGGAGGACACCAGATGGCATCACTTTCCGAGACCCAGGCGCGGCACGCGCAGGACGTCGTCAGCGGCAACATGGCCGGGCTGATGGGCGATTTCACGCCGAACGCGATGACGAAGGTCATGGCGCTCGCGGCCAACCCCATCACGGCGACATCGTTCGAGGTGAAGGACCTGGGCAACAACGAAGTCGAGATCAGCTACATCAACGCCAACGGCGCACGCAAGGTGTGGAGCAAGTGGGTGGATAACGGCGGCAAGTGGCAGATCGACGACGTGAAGGAAGTCTCCTAGCGCTATGACGCAGCCTTCGAATGCGCGGGAAGCAACTGACCGGACCGCCACAGCGGTGATGACCGGAAACCTCGCGCAGGTGATGGCGGACCTGACGCCCGAGGCACTCGGGCAGATGATGACGCTTGGTTCGGCGGCGGGCGGGCTCTCACCCGCGCAGATGCCGAGCATCGAAGGCTACGAAGTGGAAGACATGGGCGCGGAAGGTGATGCGGAAATCTTCCACATCACCTTCCGTTCGTCCGTTGGGACGGCCACGCTCAAGGCAGCGTGGAAGCAGGTAATGGGGCAGTGGAAGATCACGGCGGTGAGCCTGGTCTCAGCAGAGGCGGCGCCTCCGCAGGAGTAAGAGCGAGTGGACATTCTGCTGGTGCGGCACGGCATCGCAGTTGAGCGCGGCACGACGGGCTACGAGGACGATGGGACGCGGCCGCTGACCCCGGCGGGCCGGCAGCGCATGATGGAAGCGGCACGGGGGCTGGAGCGGATCTTCACGCCGCAGGCGATTTTCACCTCGCCGCTGTTGCGAGCGGCGCAGACCGCGGAAATTCTGCAGGACGTGTACAGGCTCGGAAAGCCCCGGGTCTGCGACGCGCTCGGGGCAGGCGATCACCAGGCGCTCATCGCCGCGCTGGAGGACAGCGACGTCGGTTCGGTGGCGCTTGTCGGCCACGAACCGTGGATGAGCGAGCTGCTTTCGCTGCTGCTTACGGGGTACGTTTCGGCGGTGAGCGCGACGTTCAAAAAGGGCGCGTGCGCGCTGGTGCGCTGCGACGACCTGCGGCCCGGCAACTGCTGGTTGGAGTGGCTGATCCAGCCGGCCGCGCTGCGGCGGATGGCTCAGGCGAACACGGGTTCCTGAATCCTCGTTTCGATGACTACCGGCGCCTTGAGCACGGCTTCGAGGCGCTTTTGCTGGCGTTCCAGTTCGTAGGCCTCGGCTTCCAGGGATACTCGGCCGGCGAGCCGCACCTGGAGCATCCTACGCTTCACGCGGGCATCGATATCGAGAACCGGCGACGGCGTGCGGCGGCGAATGGCACGGGCCGCGCCCAGCAGCGCGGCGAGCACGGCGGCCCGCCGGGGGTCATCGGGTTCGATGATGGCCGCGTAGGGGCTTAAGTCCGGCGTGCCTGTGTTCGACCAGCGGACGAGCGCCGCAAGCATCACGATCTCGCGGTGGCTGAAGCCGTGGAGGTCACCGCTGTGGACGAGGTATTCGGCGTGGCGGTCGCGGTTGTAGTAATCGACATGCATGCCGATGCCGGAGAGGCGCGCGGCGGCGACGAGCAGGTCCTGGTCGCGCTGTTCGAGGCCGTGGAGTTCGCGGCTGGCATCGAAGAGCGCGGCAGCGGCGTGGACAAGTGGTTCGGCGGCGAGTTCATCGACGCCGTTGGCGCGGCCGAGTCCAACGATCGAAGCGTGGCGGACATCGGGGAGGAGCGCGTGGTCTCTCCGGAGTTCCTGCCAGACGAGGCCTTCGCGTAACCCCTGGCCGGCGACGATGAGCGACTGCGCGCCGGAAAGCTCCATCACCTCATCGATGACGATGGCGGCGGCGTGGAGGATATCGGCGCGGTTGGCGCCCACGCCGGGCATCTTGCGGCGGTCATCCGTCGATACGCGTGAGAGTTGCGAAGCCAGTCGGCGGACGTCGCGCCGGGTGAGTTCGAACCCGTGCAGGCGGCGAAGCGGGTACCCGCGCTTGAGGCGCACGATGCGCGCGAGGTTTCGAACGGCGCCACCCGTGCCGAAGAGCACGGGATGCTGTTGGGCGCCTTTGAGATTCTGGCGGACCGATTTGCGGAGGGAGCGGATCTCCCGGGAGGTGGGAGGATCGGACTTGAGGTGGCGCTCGCGCGAGTAGATCGCGCCGAGCGGGGCAGACTTCACATCGGCGAGCGCGCGGCCTTCGACGCGCATGAATTCCAGTGAGCCGCCGCCGATATCGACGAGGTGCCCCTCCCGGAGGTTGGTGCTGTTCACGACGCCGAGGAAGCCGCAGTAGGCCTCGTCGTAACCAGAGAGGATCCGGACATCGAGGCCCGCCTCGGCGTGGGCGCGTTCGAGGAACTCGGCGGCGTTGGGCGCGCGGCGCAGGGCTTCGGTGCCAACCGCCGCGATCGAGTCGGGGGCGAAGGAACGCGCGATGCCACCCATGATGCGAAGGGCGCGGATGCCGCGTTCGATGCCGTCCTGGGTCAGGTCACCACCGTCCTGGCCTTCGCCGAGACGGGCATCGTAGCGCTCTTCATCGATGACTTCGAAGGCGAATTCGGAGAGAGCGCGAGCGAGCAGGAGCCGGACGGAGTTTGATCCGACATCGATGACGGCGATCGTCCGGCCATGGGTCACACGGTCCTCCGCATCTCATCATTATGGCCCTCTTGTTAACAGCCGTTAATGCGGGACGTTTTACAGCAGGGTCACATAGGGATCATGTGGCTATTGACACGCACGGTGTACAATGCGTGAAGAGCGAAGGAGGATACTCCCGATGCGCAAGAAAATGCTGGCTGCGGCCC
>CALFYR010000106.1 GCA_937954195.1 uncultured Dehalococcoidia bacterium | reverse complement strand
TCCCGGGAGGCGAATTTGCCGCCAGCGATAAGTCCGATTGTGACGGCCGGGTTGAAATGGCCGCCCGAGATATGCCCTACGGCATAGGCCATCGTGAGCACGGTGAGGCCGAACGCCAGCGAGACGCCGAGCAGGCCAATGCCTCCAGGATCGAAGCCCGCCGCGAGGACTGCGCTTCCGCAGCCGCCGAACACCAGGACCAGTGTGCCCAGGGCTTCCGCCGCGAGCCGCCGTTGTAGCTGAGACATGAGTGTCCCTCCTCCGCGCGGAAGCGTATTTCTCGCGTATTGCATGTCAAGCTATTTATGACCACTGATTCGTAAAATGGCGGGCGTCTGGCGCGGGCGGCGCAGGGGCGTACGCTTGCGCCGTGGATTTCGACACTACGGACCTGGTCGGCATCCTGGACCGGGCGGGTATCGTCGCCTTTGCGTTTTCGGGCGTGGAAGTTGGCGCACGGCGCCGGCTCGACGTCTTCGGGTTGCTGGTGATGGGAGTCGTGACCTCGACCGGTGGTGGGGCGATGCGAGACGTGGTGATCGGACGGCTGCCGCTCGTGTTCGAGCGTCCGGACTACCTGCTCTGGGCCGTTGCTTCAGCCCTCCTGGCGATCGTGCTGATCTGGCGGCGGCGGAAGTACCCCCGCTTCCTGCTCGCGGTGGCGGATGCCGTGGGCCTGGGGGCGTTCGCCACCGCCGGGGCCCTGGCGGGAATGAACGCGGACCTCAACTTCACGTCGGTGGTGTTGCTCGCGATCCTGACCGCGGTGGGCGGGGGCGTTATCCGCGACCTGCTTGCAGACCGGGTGCCACTGGTGCTGCGCTCCGAGGTGAACGCCACGGCCGCCGCGCTGGGTGGAGCCTCGGTTTGGCTTGCGCACGATGTCTCGCTCGGGGGAGCCGCGTTGTTAGGGGTCGGGGTCACGGCGCTGGTGCGCGTCGGGGGGCTGGCGTTCAACCTGGATTTGCCGCGGCCGGGCGGTGGCGATGGGCGGCAGGGGCGGCTTCTTTAGCGCTTCGGAATTCTTTGACGGGCCACAGCGGTCACGAGTACGATTGCCGCAGCCTTAACAAGCTAAATCGCGCCTCAAAGGTGCGTATCTGTGTTATCTGAATTGACCTTCTTGGAGAAACTGAATGCTGACGATAATCGCCATTATCGTCGGCCTCGTGGGATTGGCTGTTGGAGCGGGAGCGGGCCTTGCCGTCCGCCGTCGTTCCGATTCGACATCACTGCTGCAGGCAGAGGAGCAGGCCAGCCGGATTCTCGCTGAGGCCGAGACGCGCACAAAAGAGCTGACGTTGGCGGCGAAGGAAGAGACCCTCGCCCTGAGGAACACGCTCGAGACCGAGCTTCGAGAACGGCGGGCTGAGGCCGCGCGAATCGAACAGCGCCTCACACAGAAAGAAGAGAACCTCGACCGGAAGATCGAGACGCTCGAACGGCGTGAGCAGAGCCTGCGCGACCGCGAAGCCCAGATCGACACGCTCCGCCAGGAAGCGGAAGAACTTCGCCAACGCCAGGCCACCGAGCTCGAACGCGTCGCCAGCCTGACGGTGGACGAGGCGAGGGAACAGCTGCTCGCGACGATCGAGGTCGAGATCCGGGACGAAGCCTCCCGCCGGGTCCGAGAGATGGAGAAAGAGGTCGAGGCTTCGGCGGGCCAGCGGGCGCGGAAGATCCTTGCCACCGCCATCCAGCGCTATACGTCGGAAGTGACAGCTGAGACCACGGTCTCGGTCGTCCAGATCCCGAGCGACGACATGAAGGGCCGCATCATCGGGCGCGAAGGCCGGAACATCCGCGCGATTGAAGCGGCAACCGGCGTGGACCTGATAATCGATGACACGCCCGACGCCGTGACGGTCAGCGCGTTCGACCCGGTGCGCCGCGAAATTGCCCGGCAGGCGCTCTCGATGCTCGTGCAGGACGGGCGCATTCACCCCACACGCATTGAAGAAGCGGTGAACAAGGCCCGGCGGGACGTCGAATCCACGATGATGGAAGCGGCTGAATCGGCGGCCGTCGAAGCGGGCGTCCTGAACCTCCATCCCGAAGTGCTCAAGATCTTCGGGCGGCTCCGGTACCGGACCAGCTACGGCCAAAACGTGATGCGCCACTCAGTCGAGACCGGGCACATCGCCGCGATGATCGCACGGGAAATTGGAGCCGACGTCGAAATCGCGCGAGCGGGCGGGTTCCTGCACGACCTCGGCAAGGCCGTGGACCACGAGGTGGAAGGCACCCACGCGATCATCGGCGCCGATATTGCGCGCCGCTTCAAGGTGAAGGACGCGATCGCGCACTGCATTGAGGCTCACCACGAAGAGGTGGAGCCGCGCACCGTGGAGGCAGTCATCGTGATGATGGCTGACGCGGTCTCCGGCGGGCGTCCGGGGGCGCGGCGCGAATCGCTTGAGGCGTACATCAAGCGGCTGGAGACGCTCGAGAGCATCGCCAAGAGCTACAAGGGCGTGGAATCGGCGTTCGCCATCCAGGCTGGCCGCGAAGTACGAGTGATCGTGAAACCCGAGGTGGTGGACGACCTCGAGGCGATGCGCATCGCCCGGGACGTGAGCCAGAAGATCGAAGAAACGATGGAGTACCCGGGCCAGATCAAGGTCACGGTCGTCCGCGAGACCCGCGCGACCGAGATCGCGCGCTAGGCTGGAATCATGCGACTCCTGTTTCTCGGCGATATTGTGGGAAGCTGCGGCCGCGAGGCGGTCGTGAAGACAGTCCCGCGGCTGCGGCGCGAACTGCGGCTGGATTACGTGGTGGCGAACGGCGAGAACTGCTCGGGAGGCAAAGGGCTGCTACCCCGCCATGCCGACGAGCTGTTCAACTGCGGGATCGATGTCATCACCGGT
>CALFYR010000105.1 GCA_937954195.1 uncultured Dehalococcoidia bacterium | reverse complement strand
CCGGCTTGCGAGCGCCCGCGCCGTCGGCCACGCTGGTTCTGCATACATCATCGGAGAACTACCCGTGCCGCTTACCCAGCAGGAGCTCGATTCCTTCCTGTCCGAACCCCACATCGCCGTCGTTTCCACCGCCAGCCCTTCCGGCGCCCCCCACGCCATGCCCATTTGGTACGCCTGGCGCGATGGCAAGGTCCTCTTCCACACCGGCCCCGATTCCAAGAAGATGCGCAACCTCCGCAAGAACCCGAAGGTCAGCGTCGTCGTCGATTCCAAGGTCGCGCCCTACAAGGTCGTCGTCGTCGAAGGCACCGCCACCGAACTCCCGGAAGACCGCACCCTCGGCCGCGAAGTCGCCATCCATTACCTCGGCGAAAAACTCGGCGCGCGCTACTCCGAACAGAGCACCGGCGGCAGCACCCTCGTCGTCGTCGAACCCACCAAAATCATCTCGTGGGACTACGCCCGCGAATCCAACCCCTAGCCGATCGATGACCAACACCGCCATGCGCACCGGCCGCCTCCGGCGTTCCATCGCGCCCGCGCGCCTCGCGGGGGGCGCTGCCGTGCGTTGGGCGGCTACCTACCTCTATCGCGGCGAACGCCGCAAGGCCCGGCGCAAGCAGGTCGTCCTTCGCACCGCCGAAGACGTCACCAAAACCATGGGCGAAATGAAGGGCGCCGCCATGAAGGTCGGCCAGGTCCTCTCCATGATGACCGGCGTCCTCCCGGATGAGATGGCCACACAACTCGCCACCCTCCAGTCCAACGCCCCACCCATGGCCTTCAACCTCGTCGAGCAAGTCTTCGAATGCGAATACGGCCGCCATCCCGATGCAATCTTCAAGAAGTTCGAACGCCAACCCTTCGCCGCGGCCTCCATCGGACAGGTGCACCGCGCCACCCTCCGCGATGGCAGCCTGGTCGCCGTCAAAGTCCAGTACCCCGGCGTCCGCGATGCCATCGAACGCGACCTCTCGAACGTCGGACTCATGCTCGGGCTCGGTGGCATGGTCGCCCGAGGCCTCGACGTCCAAACGCTCGTGCGCGACCTCAAGGAAGGTATCCGCGGCGAACTCGACTACCTCCGCGAAGCCCGCTCGCAGCAGCAGTTCTTCGACGCCTTCGAAGGCCACGCCCTCGTACGTGTCCCCCGCGTCTACCACGAACTCACTACCTCCACCGTCCTGGTGCAGGAGTTCCTCCCCGGCAAGCCCTTCCGCGCCGCTCTCGAACTCCCGCAGGCCGAACGCGACCGCATCGGCGAAATCATCTATCGCTTCTGCTTCGGCAGCCTCTACCGGCATGGCCTGTTCAACGGCGACCCTCACCCCGGTAACTACCTCCTCCTCGATGACGGCCGCGTCGGATTCGTTGATTACGGCTGCGTCGCCGAATTCAGCCCCGCCGTCGTCGAAGCCTTCAAGCGCGTCATCCGCGCCCTCAACGCCCAGGACATCGACGAATGGCGCGTCGCCACTGAAGACCTCGGCATCCTCCGCCCCGGAGCTCCGTTCCCCACTGATGTGGTCTACGACCACATGCACTGGTACTGGGAACCCATCCTCCACGATGAAGTGGAATTCACGCCCGAGCTCGCCGCCGAAATGGTCCGCCGAAACACGATGACCACCGGTATCGGCGGCCAGGTCAATCGCTGGTGCAACGTCCCCGAAGGCATGGTCTTCCTCACGCGCATCAACTTCGGGCTCGCCGGCCTCTTCGCCGGCCTCCGCGCCAAAGGCCCCTGGCGCGAAATCGTCCGCGAATACGTCGAAGACATCCCGCCGGCCACCGAACTTGGCCGCCTCTCCGCCGCGTCCACCCGCTCCGGCGCCCCCATCTAAGGCCGCCGGATCATCGGCACATTCGCCTCGCCCTTGAGCGCCTTCTTTACCGGTTCACCATGTCTCTACTTTGCGGGTTGCCGGTGAGTGTCGAACTTCACTGCAAGAAGGTGGAGTTTTTTGAAGAGGAGCGAGAAAACCCTTCGGCGCTGGGACGTTGGCCCACCCGTAGGTGAGCGCGACCGTTCGCGGCTGGAACTGCAGGTGTTGGTGCTCCAAAGCGTCATCGCCGGGTTCTTCGTAGCCGGCGTCATTACCGGGCTCTTCGGCGACCGCGACCATACGGCCTTCGCCGCCGCCACGTGGGTGGCCGGCTATCACGTCGTGCACGCCTGGTACGTCGTCCGCTTCCGCATGGCCGGCCACGCAAGCCCCGCCATCGAGGCCCTCACCCCCCTCTGCGACGTCGCATGCATCACCACCGCCTGGGTGGTCCTCGGGAACAGCGCCTCACCGTTCTGGGCCGTCTACCTTTATGCCCTCTCCGGCTATGCCCGGCGCTATGGCGGCATCCGCTACCAGGTGCTGACTGCCTTCATCGTCCTCAACATGGTCGCCGGCTACGCCATCATCGAAGGCGCCGTCTCCCGCGCGCTAAACGCCGAACTCGCCACCATGGTCGTCCTCGCCATCGCCATGGCCGGCCTCTCCCAGGCTGTCGCCAATGGCTGGCGTAAGGCCGAACGCCAGGCCCGCCTCGTCGCCGAAACCGATCCCCTCACCGGCATCGCCAACCGACGAAACTTCCTCGAACGCCTCGATGCCCTGGCCCGCGATCACTCCCGCACCTTCGCCGTCCTGATGATCGACCTCGACGACTTCAAGCG
>CALFYR010000104.1 GCA_937954195.1 uncultured Dehalococcoidia bacterium | reverse complement strand
TGCCGGCGGCAAGAGCTGCCAGGAAGGCGAGGAGGGCGGCGAAGAGCAGGGTCGCCTGGCGGCGCCGGCTCTTGCCGGTAAGTGCGAGCGTCATGGTGCTCCGTCCTTGGACATAGATATATGTCCGTGTGGCGCACCACGGCTGCGTTCGACTGTGTCGCAGGGCCGGGAGGGCGTGCCTCCTCCTTTTGGGTGAGACGCCGCCCGATGCGTGAAGCACATCACCCACGTTTTGGGCAGAGGCGCACGAATGACGTGTTTGCTACGCTCACGTTATGAAGGTATTGGCGATTGAGTCGTCATGTGATGAGACCGCGGCGGCGGTGATTGAAGGCGGGCGCGCGCTCCATTCCTCGATTGTTGCTTCGCAGGTGGACCTGCATGCCAGGTATGGCGGCGTAGTCCCCGAAGTAGCCAGCAGACAGCACCTCCGGAACATTGTCCCGGTGGTAAAGGAAGCGCTCGAAGCGGCAGACTGCACGCTCGATGACATCGAGGCAGTGGCGGGCACGCGTGGGCCGGGGCTGGCGGGCAGCCTCCTGGTCGGCTACAACGCGGCGAAGGCGATCGCCTACGGCCGGGAACTGCCGTTCATCGGCGTGAACCACCTTGAAGGGCACATCTACGCAAACTGGTTGGTCGAAGGGCCGGAGCCGGAGTTCCCGGCGCTGTGCCTGATCGTGAGCGGCGGGCACACGGACCTCGTGCTCATGAAATCCCACGGGCAGTACGAACGGCTCGGTGGCACCCGCGATGACGCGGCAGGCGAGGCGTTCGACAAAGTGGGCCGTCTGCTGGGGCTGCCGTTCCCCGGCGGTCCCCACGTGGCGAAGGCCGCACTCGAAGGTGGGCCGACGTCGTTGAGCCTGCCGCGGGCCTGGATGCATGGGACGTTCGACTTCAGCTTCAGCGGCCTGAAGACGGCCGCGCTGCACGCCGTACGGGAAGAGAAGCACCGTACTGAGGACCTCGCGTGGGAATTCCAGGAGGCGGTCGTCGATGTGCTTTCGGGCAAGACGAGCCGGCTGGCGCGGGAACTCGGCGCGAAGAACGTGCTGGTCGCCGGCGGTGTGGCGGCCAACGCGCGGCTCCGGGAAGAACTGCAGCGGCGCTGCCCTGTGCCGGTGCGCATCCCGCCGCCGAAGCTCTGCACGGATAACGCTGCCATGATTGGTGCGGTGGCGGGCTTCCGGCTGGAACTGGGAGAGCGGACGCCGCTGGAAGCGGACATCTTCACCACGAACAACTGGGCTCGCGTGTAGGAGCGAAGTCGAAAGGTGAAAGTGAAAGCCCCGCCGGGAACCCGGCGGGGCTTTCGAACACCAGAAGAGAGAGGTTCCGCTCGACTTACTTCGCCCGGATGGCCCAGGTCGAGACGACGCCGAGCCAGAGGAGCGCGGGAATGTTGGCCGGGAAGGCCACGCCGCCGAGGCAGAGCGCCGCGATGAAGAGGCTCATCACCACGCTGAACCAGCCGATGCCGCGGGGAACCGCGTTGAAGCGGAACGAGGCAATCGCGGTGACGACCGAGGCGCCGAGCATGGCAGCCCAGCTCGCGAGGACGGTGTCCTGGGCGAGGCGCTGGAGGGTGACGTGGTTCTCCACGCCGGAGTTGTAGTAGGCGATGCCATCGAACACCTGGGCGCGGAAGGCCATGGCAATGGCGAACCCGGCGGCAGTGATGAGGATGGACCCGAGGGCGATGTTCGGCAGGTCGCTTTCGCCGCCGATGCGGGCCGCGAGGAAGCGGCGATAGCCGTAGCCGAAGGCGATGAGCGCGGGCAGCATCAGGTAGCCGACGCCCGAGCTCACCCGGTAGAGGATTTCGTTCGATGTGGTGTCCAGGTCTTCGAAAAGAACCTGGCCGCCTGCTTCGAGCGAATTCTGGCTGATGAGGAACTGGATGACCCAGGTCACGGTAACGCCGAGGACGAACGAGGCGAGGCCGAGCCACGCCCACGTCCGGCTGGAGGTGCGTTCGCCGGCGCTCACTGCGACGCCGGTCCGGGGGGTTGCTGCAAGGGAAGTCATGATGACGAATGCTCCGTGATGTTCAGCCGCGCCGGCGGGGCCGTGCTTGCTGTCTGAAACCATCGTGCCGTCGGCGGCGGTCCTCCCGCGTCAGCACGGGGCATCGTTTCGCGATCCGACTTCCGGCCGATTTTCGTAGGCGGGGGTTCAGCCTCGAGGCGGATGGAAGGAGGAGAGCGGCATGCTACGTTTGGCGCGATGGAATTCCTGAAGGAACGCTGGTGGCCCGGGCCGCTCGGAGCGTCCGCCGCGCTGCTCGTGCTGGTGCTCGGCTGGTTCGAACCCATCGCGGTCGAGGACCTCGGTGCGGACGGCGTGCGCCTTGGCATCGTAATGACCGGCATCTCGACGTTGCTCTGGTTCCGGCGGGTTGCGCCGCTCGTCACCTTCGCCGCGGCGATCGGCGGTTCGATCTACGGCTCCGAGCTGGCGCAGGATGGGCTCGGATGCACGGTTCTGGCGAGCATCACCGCTTCGGCAAACTGGGGCCACGAGGTGCGCCCGCCGCGGCTCTACCTGGCAGCCCCGCTGGTTGCCTTCGCGATGATTTTCGCGGCCACCGCGCTTGACCAGCCGATGGGCCCCATCGATGTGGTTGCGCTGCCGCTCTTCTTTGCCGGGCCGGCATTGGCCGGGTACCTGGTGCGAGAGCGTACCGAGCGGGCTACCGCGCTGGCTGAACGAGCAACGGCTCTCGAATCCGAACGGGAGGTTCGGGCGAAGGAGGCGGTGGAGGAGGAGCGCGCACGCATCGCGAGGGAGCTTCACGACATTGTTTCCCATTCCATCAGCGTGATCGTCGTGCAGACACAGGCGGTGCGGCGGCGGCTTGGCGACGAGCATCCCCAGGCGAGCGACCTGCGGGCGGTGGAAACGGTCGGGCGGCAGGCGATGGCCGAAATGCGCCGCATGCTCGGCGTGTTGCGTGCGCAGGGGACTGAGCTGGAACTCGAGCCGCAGCCCGGGCTGGGGCAGCTGGCGCGACTGCTCGAACAAACGCGCACCGCCGGGCTACCGGTCGAACTCACGGTCGAAGGGGAGGAGGCGCCGCTACCGCCCGGGGTGGACCTGGCCGCCTACCGCATCGTGCAGGAAGCGCTAACCAACGTGATGAAGCATGCCGAGAGTGCGCCGGCGCACGTTCGCCTGCGCTACGGCGACCGCGAGCTGTTCGTGGAAGTGCGGGACGAGGGGCCCGGGGCGCGTGGGGTGGGAACCAACGGCGGCGGACACGGGCTCGTGGGCATGAAGGAGCGTATCGGGGTGTATGGCGGGACGCTTGAATACGGTTCGGTGAACGGCCGCGGCTTCCGGGTTGCGGCGACGCTGCCGGTCCGGGAGGAGGCGCTCCGTGATTAGGGTGGTGGTGGCCGACGACCAGGGCATGGTGCGGCGGGGGCTGGTTTCGCTGCTCGGGATGGAAGAGGGCATCGAGGTGGTTGGTGAGGCCGCGGATGGCGAGGCGGCCGTGAAGGCGATCACCGAACTCAAGCCGGATGTCGCGCTGCTGGATATTCGCATGCCGGTGATGGACGGCATCGAAGCGATGCGCCGGCTGACGGCGGCGGGCGTTGCGACGCGCCTGCTCGCGCTCACCACGTTCGACCTCGATGAGTACGTGTATGAGGCGCTTCGCGCGGGGGCAAGCGGGTTCCTATTGAAGGATGCGAGCGTGGAAGAGCTGGCGGCGGCGATACGTGTTGTGGCGGGAGGAGAGGCGGTGCTTGCGCCGGCGGTCACCCGCCGGGTGATCGACGCGTTCGCGACAAACGCGCCGAGGAAGGCGGACACTTCGCTGCTGGCGGACCTGACGCCGCGCGAGCTGGAAGTGCTGACGCTCATGGCGCGCGGGTATTCGAACGCGGAGATCGCGGAGTCGCTCGTGCTGACCTCGGCGACGGTGAAGACCCATGTTTCGAGCGTGCTGGCGAAGCTGGGACTGCGCGACCGGGTCCATGCGGTGATCGTGGCGTATGAGTGTGGGCTGGTGGCGCCGGGAGCGTAGCCCTCACCCCCTTGCCCGCACTCCCGGGACGAGAGAGTGGATCGTCGTTTGGCATCCCGGTGGCTTAGACGCCCGCGGCCACGGAGGGCCGCAACTCCTACTGGTGGTCGATGGCGAAGACGGGGTGCTTCGGGGCGATGGCCAGGAGTTCTTCATCGGAGGCGTTGGCGCCTACTTCCCAGTAGCTGCGGGTCACGCCCACTCGCTGGATGTAGGCGCGCATTACGGGGACGGCCTCTTCGTGGCTGACCTCGCGGACGGAGATGGGGCGGGTTGTGCGGCCGCGTGAGAGCGTGGCCGTACCCGAAGCCCGGAGATTCTTCACCCACTGGCGCTCGCCATACGGCGCGACGATCCATTGCCGCTCACCCTCGACGACGAGGGTGACGGGGGTGCTCATGGGCTTCCCGGACTTGCGCCCGGCAACCGTGAGCATGCGGGTGTTCTTCTCGCCGATGCCGAACCGGAGCCCGGTGCGGATGAGGAAGTTGATGACCTTGCGGAAAAACGAAAGACGATAGGTCGCAGCCATGGCCGGGGATTGTAGCCGGTTGGCCGGGGCGAGCGTCAGGCGGCGAGCTTGAGGGACGTTTCGAGCTGGCCGGTCTTTTCGAGCCAGCGGACGAAGGCGTCAACACACTTCGGGTCGAGCTGCGTGCCGGCGACCCACTTGATCTCGTTCACGGCGGATTCCCACGAGCGTGACGGGCGGTAGACGCGGTTCGAGGTGAGAGCGTCGAACGTATCGGCGACGGCGACGATGCGGGCGGCAAGCGGGATCTGTTCGCCCTTGAGGCCATCGGGGTAGCCGTTGCCGCCCCAGCGTTCGTGGTGGGCGCGCACCGCCTTCGCAACATGGGCGAGGACGCGCGTACTGTTCGCGATGTGTTCGCCGCGGAGGGTGTGATGCTTCATCTGCTCGAACTCTTCGGCGGTGAGGCGGCCGGGCTTCAGCAGCACCGCATCGGGCACCGTGATCTTGCCGACGTCGTGGATGCGGCCGGCGGTGACGGCGACCTCGACGAGTTCCTCGCTCAAACCGAGTTCGCGCGCGATGGCCTCGGCGTATTCGGCGACGCGGCCCATGTGGTGGCGCGTATAGGCGTCCTTGGCTTCGACGGCGGCTTCGAGCGCTTCGAGTTCTTCGGCAGCGGTGCTGTTCACGCGGTCCAGCGAGTCACGCAGTTCGATGGCGCGAGAGAACACGATGAGGCTTTTCGCCCGGATGGCTTCGATGCCCCACCCGGCAATCAGGGTGCAGAAGGCGACGAGCAGGAGGCCGTGGTAGAGCCACCAGCTCAGGTGCCAGAGCGTGCCGTAGTACATGGAGAGCTGGGCCTGGGCGAGGAGGCAGAGCGCAAACACCATGGCCAGCTGTCCGGGGAGTTCGGTGAGGCGCCATGCGCGGTAGTACCGCCACGCGGCGAACGCCAGCAACGCCATGGTTGTGGCGGCGAGCGTGGTATCCCACGGGTCTGTACGGGGGATGAAGTCCCAGGTCTGGGGTCGCCAGACCATGCTGGCGAGGTAGCCGGTGAGCGCCACCAGTGCCACCGAAAGAATTGCCGTCGGGTGTTCGCGCACGAAGCGGGAGCCGGGCCAGTTGGTGGGGACTACCGCCATTGCGATAAAGAACGCGCCGACGAACTGGCTCAACCCGGCGGAGATGATCACCGCGTACGGGTACTCATCGGCGTGGACGATGACGCCGGGCGTGCCGAGGCCATGGGTCGCGAAGATCAGCGCGATGGCGATGAAGCCCAGCGCGAGGTAGACGGTCCGGGTGGTCCGCACGCTTTGGACGGAGAGGGCGAGCGCCGTGCCAATGACACCCGAAAGGAGGGCGGCGACCGAGACGATCCAGAAGTGCTCAGTGGGCTTCATGATCGTTGGGTCGAGGTTCGCGGGGTCGCTGAGCATGACCGCGAAAGCGGCGGCAGGTGTGAAGACGACGGCCCAGAGGGCAACCAGCGAAGCACGGCGGACGCTCATCGACACTCCCCCAACCATGCGCGGTTGTTCAGAGAGATATTCGTCCGCCGTGCTAACGCTCTGAAGGCGGGGGTAAAGGGGTAATCCTTACCGTTTGCTTGCGACGAAGGCGAGCATGCGGTCCCAGGCGTCGGCGCTTTCCTTCGCGAACTGCTCGAAGGCGCGGTCGAAGAAGGAGTGTGGGGCGCCGTCGTAGATGACCACTTCGTTCTCCACGCCGGCCTCGTTCATCGCGTCGCGGAACGCTTCGATGTCAGCGACGGGGATGCCCTGATCGGCGCCGCCCATGAGGGCAAGGACCGGCGCCTTGAAGTCCCTCACGCGGTCCTTCGGCCCGGGGGAGCCATCGAAGCCGGGCCCGGGGCGGCCGTAGAAGCCGATGACACCGTTGAGCCCGTGACCATAGCCGGCCTGGTTCCACGACGTGGAGCCACCGAAGCAGAAGCCGACGGTGAACACCGACGTGCAGCTTCCACCCGCTTCGGAACGCAGGTAGGCGATTGCGGAGGCAACGTCTTTCGCGAGTTCGTCCTGCTTCGTTTTCGGGACGTGCTCCATCCAGGGGAAGTCTGCATCGCGCTTGGCGACGCCGGCGGTGCGACCGAAGTAGTCGATTGCGACCGAGTTGATGCCCTGCTCGGCGAAGCGGATGGCGAGCTCTTCATAGAACGGGTAGAGGCCGCGGATATCGGGCAGGACGACCATGCCGGCGCGGTTCGGAGTCTCAGCGCGGGCGATGAAGGCGGCGAATTTGTTGCCATCGGAGGATTCGAGGACGAGGTCCTCGGTATCGACGGCCCCGCCGGCAATCGCGGGAATTGGCGGCAGGGCATCATGCGGGAAGCACACAGGCAGTCTCCGTGGTGAGGGTGGTGGCGCAGTGTAGCCCGGACTGAGGCGGTCAGTCGCGCGCGACGCCGGTGAGCGTGCTGCGACGGGGGTAGTCCGGGAGGGGCGTGGGGGTCGCGGACGGTGTGGGCGACGGCACGGGTGTGGGCGCGAGCCCGTAGAGGGCCACGAGGCCGGCCAGGTCATCCGGGCGCGGTTCGGTGAAGATCATCGCGTTGGTCCCCGAGCACATGGCCTGACCGGGGCAGAGCGATTCCTCGGTATGGTCCAGGCCAAGCGCGTGGCCGAATTCGTGGAGTGCGAGCGCCTGCAGCGTTTGCGGGGTGTACGAGAACAGCGGCTCGAACACGACGTCGAACTCAAGGGCTTCGAAGTAGGGGGTGCCTTCGACGAGGGACGCGCTGCGCCACCAGCACGAATAGCCGAGGTAGCCGCCGGCGATAGCGCCCCAGCCGACCACGTTCACGCCGTCGCGCGGGATGGCTTCCGGGATGCCGTTGCAGCCGGTGGCGGTGGTGGTTTCGCCGGCGTAGCTGAACGACCACGGCGTGCCGCCGGCGCCATCCCATGCGGCCGCCCCGGCGGCAATGGCGGCGGCGGATGTTTCGGGCTGGAGGGCGGGAGTCTCGCCGGAAGGGTTGTAGAACCATTGCGCGGTTGGTTCGCGCCAGCGGATGTTGAACAACTGGTATTGGGCGGACACGTCGGCGGGCTCGATCAGGACCGCGCCGGGGAAGCGTGCGAGCATCGCCGCGCGCCCGGCTTCGATCCTGTTCGCCGACTCGAGAGTTCCGTCATCGAGCGCGAACATGGCGACTTCGAGCACCTCGGAGTGACCCGGCCAGGCGAGGGTGAGGCGGACTTCGATGACTTCGGCCGGTGCCGCGACGGGCAGGACGGGCGATTCGGATCGGGCCGCGCCGGCGAACAAGAGGACGCCCCCACAGGCGAGCAATGCGGCAAGCCAGCTGTGGGGGCGTCTCATGGGGACAGTGTGACACTCGCGTGCCACGGGGCGCGAGCCTAGCGGTAGGCGCCTCGCATGGGGAGGTCGCCTCCGCTGGAGGCCGCGCGGCGAGCCTGGCGCTTCGAAGCGCCATGGCCGAGCCGTATCAGGACGCGATCGAGGCGCGCGAAAGCACCGGGACCACGAGTAGGCGGGTTGAGGGTCCGCGCATGGTTCACCAGCCGCTGGCGGCAACGTTCGCGCGAATAGTCGTGAATTTTGGCGTAGGCGAGAGCTTCGTAATCCATGTGTGGTGAGAGGTTCCTTCCCGTTACTTGCTAATCAGCTTAGCCGGTTACTACGTTACCTGTAAACAACGTTTGATAGTGACATCGGTCACGCTGCCGTGGTACGTTTGCGGGAATGGACATGCCGCGCTGGGAAACGCTGTTGGAGTTCCTGACCAGCCGTTCCGCCGAGGGGGACGCGCTCGGGACGGCGGAAGGGTTGGGCGGCTGGTTGCAGGATCATGGGTTGCTGGCTCCCGGAACCGGGGTCTCGGACGAGGACCTTCGAACGGCGCGGCGACTCCGGGCGGCGCTTATCGCACTGGTAACCGAACGCAGTGGCGGCCCGGCGGCTGACCCACGGACCGGGCCATTCCTTGCTTCGATCACGCGGGACGCGCCGCTGGTGGTGGCGCGGGGAGAGGATGGCGCGCTCTCGGTTGCGCCGCGGGACGCCGGGGTGGCGGGAGCGCTCGCGATGCTGGTTCACCAAACGTACGAGGCGCAGCTGCTCGGCGAATTTGAGCGGTTTAAGGCGTGCAGTTCTTGCGGCTGGTGCTACTACGACACGACGAAGAACCGCTCGCGGCGCTGGTGCGACATGGCGAGCTGTGGTTCGCGGGAGAAAGTCCGCGCCTACCGGGCGCGGAAGAAGGCGGCGGCCGAGACGGCCTGAGTCAGAGGTCCTTCGAAAAGAGGCACATGGTCCAATCCGGCCACTCGCGGCGTTCGAGCATGGTGAAGCCGGCGCCGGAGTAGAACCGCGGCAGCGCACCCCCACGATCGACGCAGTCCAGGTAGATGAGCGGGATGCCGGCGTTCCGCAGATGGTCCTCCGCCCCGAGGAGCGCCTTTCTACCCAGGCCACCACCGGCGTGCGCACGGTCTATCGCGAGCGTAGAGAGCCAGCGGAACGGCGTGCGGAATTCGCGGACGGGCTGCCAATAGGCTGGCACTTCCTCTTTGAGCGTCATGACGGCCACCAGGTCGCCGTTGTCGAAAAGGCCGTAGTTCAGGCCGGCGTCGTGGCGCTCGCGGTACGTCTCCGGGGGGATGGGCGTATCCCATTGGCGGACGCCCCGGGCGTTCAGCCAGTGGGTGGCTGCCACCACGATTTCGTGTGCGCGACCAAAGTGCTCGCTGCGGAGTTGTGCAAATGCAACTGATTGCATCAACTCAGTCTAGCGAGTCTCACCACATGGCGGGGCCGCGGCCTTCGACGAGGCCATCGCCGCCGGAATACCCCATCGGGGCGCCATCGGCGCGCCAGCAGGCGGCGCCTTCAAGCAGGCCGTCGTCCCGGCGCA
>CALFYR010000103.1 GCA_937954195.1 uncultured Dehalococcoidia bacterium | reverse complement strand
CGTACTTCAACAGCGCGCCGGTCTACGGTGGTCAGTCCACGCTGGAGGACTACATGCGGATCACGCCGCTCACGGTCGGCAGCCCCGACCAGGTCATCCAGCGCTACGCCGAATTCCGCGAACACGTTGGCGATTACCAGCGCCAGCTGTTCCTCATCGACCACGCGGGTCTCCCGCTCGAAGTCGTGCTCGAACAGATCGAGTACCTCGGGCACGAAATCGTGCCGGCACTCCGCAAGGAAGCCGAGAAGAACCGGCCGGCGCACATCCCGGACGCCCCGACCCACGCCTCTCTCAAAGCCGCCCGCGACGCGGCGGCCGCCTCGCCGGAACTCGCCGCCAGCGCATAGCCGCACGGCTCCGAGCTCTCTCCCGGGCGGGATGGTGAACCCATCCCGCCCGTTTCTTTGGCCCGGGCCATTACAGGTTCGCAACAACACACACCCGGCAGCTCGTTCGCGCCGTATGGTAAGGACGAACCGGAAGGGGGACCGCCTGTGACGCCGTTGATTGCGACGTACCGGCTCCAGCTGCGCTCAGACTTCACCTTCGCCCACGCCGCGGCCGCCATCCCCTACCTGCGGCGGCTTGGCATCTCGCACGTCTATCTCTCCCCGATCTGGCAGTCGGTTCCCGGCAGCCAGCACGGCTACGACGTCACGGACCACTCGAAAATCAACGAGGACCTCGGCGGCCTCGCCGGTCTCTATGACCTCGCCCGCGTGGCCCGTGACCACGACATGGAGCTCATCCTCGATATCGTCCCGAACCACGTCGGGATAGCCAGCCACCCATGGTGGCGCGATGTCCTGCGCTACGGCGCCTCGTCCCGTTTCGCCCCTTACTTCGACATCGACTGGGAGGGTCAGCCCCAACTCACCACCGGCGTGCTGGTCTACCCGGTGCTTGGCCAGCCCTTTGGCCGCGCGCTCGAAGCCGGTGAGTTCACCCTCGCGTTCGATGGCGCCGAACTCGTGGTCCAGTACTACGACCGCACGTTCCCCATCGCCCCGGCGCAGTACCTGAAGGTCCTCGGCCTGCCTCCCGTCTCCCTCCCGGCCGAAGTCACCCACGAGCTCGTCGCCAGCCTCGAGGGGATGACCTCCGCCGCGCCCGATGCCGCGAACATCCTCCTCGAACGCTTCGGCGCCCTCCTCAACAACCACCCCGAAGTCCGCGAATGGGTGGACCAGCGCCTCGAGTCCTACACAGGCACGCCCGGCCGCCCGTCCAGCTTCGATGCGCTCGATTCGGTGCTCTCGGCCCAGCACTACCGGCTCGCCAACTGGCGCGTCTCCGCCGAAGAGATCAACTACCGGCGCTTCTTCGATATCAACGAACTCGCCGCCATCCGCGTCGAACACGAACCCGCCTTCGCCGCCACGCACGAACTCATCGCCCAACTCATCGAAGGCGGCGTCGCGACCGGTCTCCGCGTCGACCACGTCGATGGGCTCTACGACCCCGGCGGCTACCTCCAAAGCATCCGCGCGCTCTGGTCCGGCGATAGGACTCCGGGTATCTGGGTCGAAAAGATCCTCGCGGCCGGCGAGCTGCTTCCCGAGTCATGGCCGGTCGCCGGGACCACCGGCTACGACTTCCTCGCCATAGCCGATGGCCTGCTCATTGATTCGTCCGCGCGCCAGGCCTTCACCGTCATCTACGACGACTTTATCGGCCAGCGGACCCGCTTCTCCGACATCGCGTTCGCTGCCCGTCGCCGCATCGCCGGCCGCGCCTTCGCCGGCGAGGTCAACGTCCTCGCGCTCCAGCTCTACCGGCTCGCCAGGGAGCGCCGCGCCGCCCGCGACAATACGCTCGGCGCGCTCCGCGATGCCATCGCCTCACTCCTCTCGGCCATGCCCGTCTATCGCACCTACCTCCAGAACGACGCGCCCATGGATCGCGATCGCGAGCTCATCACCGCCGCCCGCGTGGAGGCTCTCCGCCGCGATGCCAACCTCTCCGAAGATGCGATGGACTTCCTCGTCCAGGTCCTCCTCCTGGAGCAGGGCGCCGATGATGCGCAGGAGCGTGAACGATGGGTTCATTTCCGCCGCCGCTTTCAGCAACTCTCCGGGCCCGTCATGGCAAAAGGCGTCGAGGACACGTCGTTCTTTCGCTACCACCGCCTGCTCGCATGCAACGAAGTCGGCGCCGATCCGGACCACTTCGGCGTAGCACCCGAAGAAGCCCACCGTGCGTTCGCCGATCGCGCGGCAAACTGGCCGCTCGCGCTCAGCGCCACCACCACGCACGACACCAAGCGCAGCGAAGACGCGCGAATGCGCCTCGCCGCACTCAGCGGCGAGCCACGCGCCTGGCACCGCGAAGTGCGCGCCTGGGCCCGCATGAACCACCGCCACCTCCAGCAATCCGAGGCTGGCCCCATCCCCGATGCCAACACCGAGTACTACATCTACCAGACGCTTGTTGCCTCCTGGGAAGGGCTCCACTCCCAGTCCTACCGCAGCCGCATCACCGAGCACATGACCAAGGCACTCCGCGAGGCCAAGCTGGCAACCAGCTGGACGCGCGTTGACGAAGAGTACGAAGCGACCGTGCTGGCGTTCGTCGATGCCGTCCTCGATCGCCGGAAGTCCCGACGCTTCCTCCAGCGGCTCGACCAGTTCGTCAAGACGCTCGAACCCGCGGCCGCCGTCAGCTCGCTCGCGCTGGTCGCCCTCAAGTGCACACTTCCCGGCGTCCCCGACTTCTACCAGGGCTCCGAATCGGCACTCCACGCGCTCACCGACCCGGACAACCGGCGTGCCGTTGATTTCCCGCTGGCCGAACGCCGCCTATCGGCGACCACAGAATCCTCGCCACCTGATCCCCTTGCGGCCGGGGCAAAGACATGGCTGACAACACGCCTCCTCCAGCTGAGGCGCGCTTTCCCCAGCCTCTTCCAGTCCCGCTCCTACCTGCCGTTGGAGACGACGGGCACCAACGCTAACCACGTGTTCGCCTTTGCTCGGGAAGACGGCGACGCCGCAGTCATCGTCCTCGTTCCGCGCGCGCTGGGGAGGCTGATGGGCACCGGGTTCTCACCGGCCGCCTGGGCCGACACCGCCGTGGATCTCCCCGCCGGGATCTGGCGCGACTTCCTCTGCGGTGGCCAGTTCGCCGGCAGCGTCCTCGTTCGGGATCTCTTCGGAGAATTCCCGATCGCGGTGCTCGTTCGAACCGGGGCCGGGCCATGAGCGGTCCGGGTGGCCCGCTCGGGGCCAGCCTCACCCGGGACGGCGTGACCTTTCGCATCTGGGCGCCAAAGCCGGAGTCCGTCACGCTCGTCATCCGTGGGTCCAGCGGCGAGCGGCAGATTCCGACGGCGGCAGAGCCCGGTGGTTACCGAGTCGCGGTGGTATCCGGCGTGCGGGCAGGCGCCCGTTACGGCTACGTTGTCGATGGCCAGGGC
>CALFYR010000102.1 GCA_937954195.1 uncultured Dehalococcoidia bacterium | reverse complement strand
TTCTTCGGTATCGGTGCCGGTTTTGCGGTAGGGGTCGCCGGCGGGGACGAAGAGGACGCGTTCGCATTGGAACTGGACGCGTGCGCATTCGGCGAGGACGAGGTGGCCGATGTGGGGTGGATCGAAGGTGCCGCCGAGGAGTGCGATGGGGCCGGACATGGGGGTGAGTGTACGGGATGGGGAGTTGGGGGGATGGGGTAGAATTTGGGCATGGCCATCCGCAAACCAGCGCCACGCCGAGACTTTCCGCCGATGGAGGCGGTTACGGCTGACGATTTTTATGCGCTGCCCGATTCGCCGGAGCGGTACGAATTGTTCGAGGGCATGCTTGTCATGGCGCCACCACCAGATTTCGGACACCAGGACATCAGCGGCGAGTTGACGGTCTCGTTGCGGCTCTTCGCCCGGGCATCGGGCGGGGTTGCGGTGGCTTCGCCGGTTGGCGTGGAGATCAGCTCGGACACGGTGTTTGAACCGGACCTGATCTACCTGGAACCGGCGCAGCGAACGTTGATCGAAGAGCGGGGTGTGCGGGGCGCGCCGGCGCTGGTGGTGGAGATTTCGTCGCCTTCGACGCGGCGGTATGACGTGGCGACGAAGTTGCCGGCGTACCTTGAGGCGGGTGTGCGGGAAGTGTGGATCGTTGACCCGGTGGCGAAAACGGTCGCGGTGCACCGGGCGGGAGAGCCGCCGGCGACGGTGGCTTTCGGGGAGCCGATCGCGTCGGCGGTGGTGGAGGTTGGGTCGGCGGGGCTGGAGCGGTTCGCGGCCCCCCGCCCGGCTTAGCCCCGCGGCAGGCCCACGCCGCGCTGGGCGATGATGTTCTTCTGGATTTCGGTGGTGCCGCCGCCTATGGGGCCGCTGACGGCAAGCAGGTAGGCGGTGAGGACTCGGCCGTAGAGTTGCGCCCATGGGGAGCCGGGCTGGAGCTGGCCGTAGGCGCCCATGAGGTTCACGCCGGTGTTGGCGACCTTGATGCCGAGCAGCGCCATCCACACCTTGCCGATGCTGGCTTCGTAGTTCGGTACTTCGCCCTTCGATTGCAGCCAGGCTGTGCGGTAGGCGACGAGCCGGCCGATGTCCGTTTCGATGAGGAGGTCGGCGAGCTTTCCGCGGACTGTGGCTTTGTCCCACGGGCGGCCGCCGGGGTGGGATTCCTTCGCCCATGCGATGAGGTCGTGGACGGTGCGGCGGGCACCGCTGATGGCGGCGATGTTGGAGCGTTCGAAATCGAGGGTGGTGGTGGCGACGTACCAGCCGTTATCGACGCCGCCCATGAGGTCCTTCGCGGGGACGCGGACGTCTTCGAAGAAGACCTGGTTGAAGTCGCGGCGGTAGGCCATGTTGGGGATGGCCTGGACGGAGATGCCGGGGGACTTCATATCGACGACGAAGGCGCTGATGCCCTTGTGCTTGGGGACATCGGGGTTGGTGCGGGCGAGGAGGAGCATTTTGTCGGCGACGTGGCCGTTGGAGGTCCAGATTTTCTGCCCATTAATAACGTAGTCGTCGCCATCGCGGATGGCGCGAGTTTCCATGCTGGCGAGGTCGGAGCCGCTGCCGGGTTCGCTGAAGCCCTGGCAGTACCAGGTTTCGCCGCTGGCCATTTCCGGGAGGTAGCGCTGTTTCTGCTCTTCGTTGCCGTGGACGAGCATGGTGGGGCCGGTGATGCCGATGGTGAAGAGGCGGCCGCCTGAGGGGGCGCGATGGTAGGCGAGCTCTTCGTTAAGAATCATCTGTTCGATCTGGGATTTGCCGAGGCCGCCGTATTGTTCGGGCCAGGCCGGGGCGAACCAGCGCTTCGTGCCGAGCTTTTTGGTGAACTGGCGGGCGAAGGCCATTTGCTCTTCGTTATCGAAGAAGTCGTCGTCGCCTTCGAAGCCGGGCGGGATCTCCTCTTTGAGGAACGCGCGCAGCTCATCGCGCCAGGCCACGGTCTCGGGAGGGAAGCGGAAATCCATGGGGCGATTGTCGATTGGTGGCGAGAGAATGTCGATTGCCCCGCCGACACAGGTGTTCATTCCCGTTGCGATTCGGGTCTCTAGAATCCGGGGGATGTTCCGATTGATGGCCATCGACCTGGATGGAACGCTGCTGGATTCGAAGGGCCAGGTGCCGGCGCACGTCGGTGAGGCGCTGCAGCGAGCGGCGAAGGCCGGGATGATCCTGGCCCCTGCTACGGCGCGGTGGTACCAGGCGGCCATCCGGCCGTTCGCGGCACTGGGCATCCAGGCGGCGGCGATCGCGTCGGCGGGGGCGGACGTCCGGCTGCACACTGGCGAGGCGGTGGCGCAGCATCGGCTGCCGGGGGAGTTCGCGAAGTTCGTGGCGGAGTTGTGCGACCGTGCCGGGTGGCCGGCGACGCTGGCGGTGCCGGGCAAGGCTTACCGGCGGGCGAACGAGCTGCCGGCCTGGGCGGCGAACGCTCCGGAGTGGCTACAGCCCGTGACTTCGCTCGCGGAGGTGGACCTTTCGGAGCTGCTGGCTGTGCTGGCGGAAGCGCCCGCGGGGGACCCGGCGCTCGGGGAGCTGATGGCGTGGCGGGGGCGCGTTTCGCTTCACGACGCGATTTCGTTCTCGGGGGATGGAATGGTGACTGCGACGGCGGCGGGCGTGGACAAGGGTTCGGCGCTGCTGGAGTTGTGCGCGGCGCTTGGGGTGGAACCGGCGGAGGCGGTTGCGATCGGGGATAGCGAGGTGGACATCCCGATGCTGCGGGCGGCCGGGTTGGCCGTGGCTGTTGTGACGGGCACGGACGAGACGAAGGCGGAGGCGGACCAGCTGATCGCCGGGCCGGATGCGGGCGGGATCGTGGAGTTTTTGGAGCGGTTGCTGGCGTAGGGGCCCGGATGGCACTTGATGTGTCAGGGAAAACCCTATGCTCCGGCGAATCTGTGAATGCACTCACAGAGGAAGGCTGAACGCGCGTTTAGTCTTTGGTTGTGGCCGCAAAGGTCGTCGAAGAACCATGCGGACCCCGGAGTAGCAGCACCTTGACCAGCACCAGCCTCGCCCTCACCCCCGACGCGACCGACCTCGAAGCGCAGGTTTCGCGACGGGCATTGCTCCTCATCGATGTAGCCGGTTCGTTGCGGATTACCCGGCAACTGGGAGACCTGGAGGCTTACCGGGTGCTGAAGTACCTCTCGGCGACGTTGCAGGAATCGATCACGAAGAACGGGGGGAAGGTTGTGCGGTCGCTTGGCGACGGCTTCCTGCTCGCGTTTGACACGGTTGATGGAGCGATTGCGCATGCGGTGACGGCACAGCGGGGAGTGGAGGAGCTGAACCCGACGTCGTGCACGATCAAGATCCGGTGCGCGATTCATGTGGGGGATGTGCTTGAGGCGGATGAGGATATGTTCGGGGTGGCGATTTACCTGGCGGCGCGGGTAGCGAGCCATGCGCATGGCGGGGAGATTTTGCTGACGGAGGAGGCGCTCCAGGCGGCGGGCGCGCACAGTTTCCCGGTGAATGCCTTTGGGCCGACGTTGTTGCCGGGGTTTGAAGAGCCGGTGTGTTTGTATGAGTTGCCGTGGCGGGATCTGGGGTTCTAGGGCGGGTTTCGGTTGGTTCGTTGGGCTGACGCGGGGCTGTCTTTGGCTCGCCGCGATCCGCTCCCTTTCCGGTCGCGGTTCATTGTGGGTGGTGGTTTATTCGCGCCAGCGGAGGAGGGTGGGGCCGGCGGTGTCTTCGCAGCTGATGCGGAGTTCGGGGGCGCCGGTTTCGAGGATGAAGGTGACTTCGACGGTTTGGGCGCTAGCCGGGTTTTCGGCGGCGAGGAGTTCCTGGGAGCCGAGGGTGACGACGAGGGCGCAGTCGTATTCGAGTTGGAAGGCCCAGCGGCCGGGTTCGAGGTCCACCGGGATGGAGGCATCGACCTTCCAGGCGTCGTCGCGGGAATCGTTGAAGGGTGCGCCGGGGATATCGATTTCGAGGATGCCATCGCGGGCGCCATCGGCGACCTGGCCGAAGCCGCCGGAGATGAAGCGATCGAAGTAGGTGATGCGCCAGCGGGTGGGCGCGGGCATGGTCACGGCATCGGGGAGGGGGGTGGGGGTGTCCTCGGGGGTGGCGGAGGCTGTTGGCGGGGTCTGGCCGAGACTGATGGTCGGCGGGGTATCGCTGCCGCCCTGGCTTGCGGTGGGATCGAGGAACATGAAGCCGATCACGCCAGCGACGAGGAGGACGCCGAGGGCGACGATTTCGCGGGCGCCGATGCCGTTCATGCCAGTGAGTGTCCCGGAGCGGCGGGCAAGGGCAAAGCAGGACGGTGTAGGCGCTTTACGCAGTTCAGACGGGCTGGTCCCAAAGGAGCTGCCAGAGGCGGACGGGGTCTTCGAGGCCGCGCAGGGGTTGTTCGCCGCGGTCGCTGAAGAGGAAGCCTTTGCCGGCGACGAGTTCGCGGACGACGTTGGCGACGAGGATTTCGCCGCCGGCGGCCATGGACGCGATGCGCGCCGCGGCGATGACGGCGGTGCCGAAGAGGTCGTCGTCCTCAGCGATGGGCTCGCCGGCGTTGATGCCGACGCGGACGCGGAGGCCGTGCACGAGCTGCTCGCTGCGGCCGAGGCTGGATTCGGCGAGGGCGCGCTGGAGTGAGGCGGCGCATTCGAGGGCGCGCTGGGCCGAGCCGAACGAGGCGAGGAAGCCATCGCCCATGGACTTGATTTCGCTGCCGCCATGCTGGCGGAGGGCTTCACGGGTGATGCGTTCGTGTTCGCGGAGGAGCTGGCGCGTGGCGGCATCGCCGAGGATGCGCATGAGTTCGCCGTGCTTTTCGATGTCGGTGAAGAGGATGGTGCGGAACGCGGTGCCGCTGCGGACGCCGAAGCGGGCGCGGTTTTCGGCGGCGGCGACTTCGAGGACGAAGGGGCGGACGGCGTTGACGACGGCGGTATCCCAGGCGAAGGGGCTCTTGCCCGAGAGGACGGCGAGGCGGGCATCGGGGATGGTGGCCACGAGCTGGCGGGCGCGTTCGATCTGGAAGAACGGCGTATCCATGCGGTGCAGAACTAACACCGGGCACTGGAGCTTTGGCAGGAACTCGCGCACATCGGCTTCGGCGAGGGCGGTGGTGGAGGCGACGAATTCTTCCGGGGTGACGCTTTCGCGGATGTACCTGGCGAGGCGGGAGGTCTGGGCGCCATCTTCGAGGCCGTTGAGGGCGGTGGCCATGACATCGGTGAAGAGGTTCCAATCGCGTTCGAGGAGGGGTCGGATGTTGGACCAGCCGGGGGCGGCGGCGGAACTGCCGATGCCGGGGTTCGTGCGGAAGAGCGTGAGGGATGCGACTTTCTGGGGGTTTTCGGCGGCGTACCAGATGGCGGCCTTGCCGGTATCGGTGGTGGCGAAGATGTGCACGCGCGAGAGTTCGAGCCGATTAATGACGGCTTCGAGGTCGCGGACGTAGGCATCGAGGGAGGTGTCATCGACACCGCGTTCGGAGAGGCCATTGTTGCGGTGGTCGAAGCGGATAAGTGTGGCCCAGGTGCGGACATCTTCGTAGATGGCTTCGGCTTCGGGGAGTTCCCATTCGAACTGGATGTTGGAGAAGCCGGGCGGATAGATGAGGATAACGGGCACGCCATCGCCGATGGCCCAGAAGGCGATGGAGACTTTATCGGAGGCCTGCGCGTACTGAATGCGGGGCAGCATGTTGCTTCGAACCGGGCCAATCTCCGAGTTTCCACCCAAACCCCGGGGGAACCAATAGTACCTTATGGATGCAAGATGATGGTTAGCGGATTAGCTTTTTCACCGAGATATCGCGAAAGGCTGGAGGCGATGCGGCGATGGTGAATCGAATCCCGGATGGGTACCCGCGGGTGTGCCCGAACCTGGAGGTGATCGGAGCCGACCGGCTGATCGGGTTCATCCAGGACGCGTTCGGGGGCGTGCTGCGGGTGCGGAACGGCAACCCGGATGGGACCGTCGCCCACGCGGAACTGCAGATCGGCGACTCGGTGGTGATGGTTTCGGATGCGGGGACGCCGGAGGCGGCGACGCGGGCCTCGCTGCACCTGTATGTGGAGGATGTGGATGCGGTGTACGCCGCCGCGCTGGCCGCGGGTGGAACCGCGGATGGTGGCCCCGAGGACCGGTTCTGGGGCGACCGGACGGTGAACATTTTCGACCCGGCAGGGAACCGGTGGTGGGTTTCGACGCATGTGGAGGACGTGAGCGAGGAGGAGATCGCAGAGCGGGCGGCGAAGCTGGGGTAGGCCTGACGCTCGCGGGGGTGCGTGACGCGCGGTAGGCTGGAGGCGATGCCTGACCGGAATTCGCGGCTGGTGTATTCGACGGATGGCGGCCGGGTGACCTACACGGGCAACCGGAAACCGGAATCGCTGCCGGGGGCGAAGGCGGGCGCCGCGAAGGGACCCGCGGGGCCGAGCGTGCCGGACGACGGGATCGTGCGGGTGCACCGGCAGAAAGCGGGACGGGGCGGCAAGACGGCGACGCTGATCACGGGCGTGCCGGGGACGGACGCGGAGCTGGACGCCTTGCTGAAGGCGCTCAAGGCGCAGTGCGGGACGGGCGGAAGCCGGGAGGGCCGCACGCTGGTCATCCAGGGGGATTTGCGGCAGCGGCTGGTGGGGCTGCTGGAGGCCAAGGGGTTCAAGGTGAAGGTGGCGGGGGGTTAGGGTGGCGGTCCGGCTAGTGGTCAAGCTTCTCCTCTACCATTTGATTTGGTGTACCCAAGTGCCGAGGCTCCAGCTACAGAATACGCCAGAGCAGCCAGTTTGCGCGGCGAACTTGTTCGTGTAAATGGAAGTTGTTGCGGCCGTATCTCCGCTCTGATGCAGATGACTTCCAGTAAAGTCACATCCAGTCGGCTGCGAGGTATCTGTGGCGCCAAGATTACGGCTTCCCTCCACGTAGCCGGGGACCGAAAACCAGTTCTGCCAACTTGAGCCGATTACACCGGACGCAGGCACGATGTGTTTATAGTTGAAGTCTCCGGTCGCTCCAGAGGTAGTGATCACTACCTTGACGCCTGTACAATTTGTCCCTGTAACATTGGCGAAGGAGACGTTTACTACGTTGCTCCAATCTGATCCCCATTGCTTCCAGGATACGGGTTTGTTTCCATCACTACCGTTTGCTGCGTTCGAGTCGAGTGCCGTACGAGTGCCAGATTCGTCATCATGCCAGCACTGGTGCCATCCACTAAACTGATACCACCGGTAGCACACGTCACCGACGGAGAGACCTGGCATTACGTTAGACGTGTATGATGTCGCCTGGGCATACTGATACGTTGACGCTTGGAGTGTGAACGCGAAGATCGCACCGACGATAATCCCGGCCATCGCGGCCATCGTTTGACGGAAGGTACTACTCAAGTTACTCCGATCCATGTTCGGTCCTCGCTATCTCACCAGTGATTCCGCAACGGTCTGAAACGTCGCGAATGCGGAGCCGCGATAGGATTCGACGGCGATCATTACGTCTTCATCGGAAAGATAAAGGGTCTGTACACCTCCGCCGACCGCGGACGCGTGCTGATATGAGTAGACCGCTGCCCGATCGGCAATCTCTATCAGCGAGACACCGTCTCGATTCTCATCGTCAGGAACCACTATGGCAAACGGCTCGCCAAGGGCAAGTTCGATAGCCCGCCACAAATGTATGGTCACGTCGGGAGAATTCTCACCAAGGTAGGTGAGATGGATCTCGGAGAGCTGAATCCTCTCACCGTCCGGTGAAGTACCAACCGTGTAACTGATCTCCGAAAGCGCGTACCCATCCGGCAGCTCAGGGAGCCTCGCAAGCTTGGGATCCCGAGGCACATCGTCGAACGTTGACGTTGTGGCACTTCGCCATGTCCATGAGTCGCGCTCATCGCCATAGCTGTAGAAGAGGGGACGTTCGAAGTCGGGCGGAACCAACAGAAAAGGCCCATGAACACGGGGCAGGGCGTCCTTATCGACCGCAGGCTCTTCTGGAAGCTGATCTTCGACGGGAGCCGTCGGAGATTGCCTTGTCTTCGCTTCATTTCGATCCAATGCGTTGGCCCATACGGCGACCGAGCCGCCAACCAGCCCCGCCGACACAATGGCCGCTGAGGCAAAGGTGCCTAGCATTTTGAAGTCCATCGATCATTCCCTTCGTGGTGGCGTATTCGTCACGGCTATCAGGCAAGCGTACGAGGGTCCGCCAGCCTCGCCTCACACATCCCGTGACGATTTCCGCGCGTTTCGATCATTTCCGCCACGGCCAAGGTGCAGCAGTCGAAATGCCGCGGCGTCCACGCTTTCAGACGGTCACGGGTCGGTGGAAGTTCCGTCAGGTCGAAGACGCGGTGGGCGAGGCTGGAGACGTGTCGCCGGACGG
>CALFYR010000101.1 GCA_937954195.1 uncultured Dehalococcoidia bacterium | reverse complement strand
ACGGCTGACGGCTGACGGCTGACGGCTGACGGCTGACGGCTGACGGCTGACGGCTAACGGCAATCTCACCACGCCTGCCCGAACCGCTCCCGGAACGTCACCTCGTTCACCGGCCGCCGCCGGTTTCGGCCATACTTCCGGTCCGGCCATCCCATCGGGATGATGGCGTGTACCGCCATGTTCTCCGGCAACCCCAGGAGCGGCCGAAGCTCGCCCTCGCGCGCCTTCCATCGTGTTGTAAGCACTGTCCCCAGCCCGGCCGCCTGCGCCGCCAGCAACAGGTTCTGCACCGCGGGATAAATCGACGCCCCAAGCGCCGCGTAAGCCGCGTCTGTCCCCTGCCCGAACGCGTACTCCGACGTAATCGCGATGAGCACCGGCACATCGGCCCATGGCGTCCGCTCAGGCGCGTTCGCGCCATAGAACTGCTGCCCCAGCTCGTCGAAGATAGCGCCGAGCTTCCCCTTGGTCTCCGGGTCGCGGATCACGATGAACCGCCACGGCTGAGCGTTTCGCGCACTCGGCGCCCCCGTCGCTGCGGCCAGCAACCGCTCGATCAGCGCGTCCTCAACCGGTTCCTGCGTGAAGTACCGTATCGCCCGCTGCCGCGACATCATCCGCTCCACCGCATCAAGACCCGGAATCTCAGCCATCATCGTCCCCCGCGTTCGTTGGTAGCCGTGAATCATACCGGCACCCCTTCGTCGGAGCTGACGCTCCGGGCCATCGGCTAACGGCCGACGGCTACCTGCTCCGTATCTCCCGGTGCAGCGCGGCGCCCAGTGCGTCCACCATCCCGAACCGCTCACCTACCGTCCGGCCGATGCTCGTCACCGCTCGCTCCGAACCCAACAGCTTCCACTCCACCAGCCGGAACGCGCAGAAGTGCACCAGCTGCGCGCGCATCAACGCCGGCAGGAGCAGCCACTCAATATCGTCCAGCGGCCGCGCCTCCTGGTACCCCTCGAGGAACGACCGCGTCACCGCGATGTCCCGTTGCGAAAACGGCGTGATCCACGTCGCGATGTCTGTCGCCAGCGCGTCGCGGCGGCACCAGTCGAAGTCCAGCACGCCGCTCACCTGCCCGTCCGCGAACAACAAGTTCTCGAACCCGAAATCCCCGTGGACCACGCGATCCGGCAGGTCCGGGTAGTGCAGCGCGCTCAGTTCGCGCAGGTTCCGGTATCGCTGCCGCTTAATCCCGCCGGCCAGGTCCGGGTACGTCTCACCGAACTCCGCCAGCAGCGTGTTAAAGCTGGCCGCTCCCGCCGTTTCCGCCACGATGTCCAGCTCCCACACCTTGCCAGTTCCCGGCCGCTGCCCCTCCCCCGGGAAGCGCTCCATATCGCGGTGCAGCCGTGCCAACAGGCGCCCGGCAATGTGCGCAATCCCCGGATGCTCAGCGGCGGCGGGTTCCCCGTCCAGCCACCGGAACACCGACCAGAGCGCGCCCTCGTATTCGACGACGGTGATGCCTTCCGGCGTCGGTAGCGCCCGCGCCACCGGCCAGCCCTGCGCTGCAGCGAACTCCAACAACTCGTGTTCCCACGCCACCGCCGCGGACCGCCGCATCGGGTGATAGCGCCGCACCGCCACCGGCCCGCGTTGCGTCTCCGCCCGCCAGGTGCGGTTCACCTGGCCGCCTTCGGCGTTGTGCACGGTCGAAGCCTGGTACCCGAAGCACTCCAGCACGTCGCGCACGAGTTCGGTCGATTCCATCGCGTCCACCATCCGCCTTTCGCAGCGAATATGGAAGATCCGTTCGGTTCAGGTTCATGCCAGTTCGGCGAGCATCGCCTCGTACTCCGGCGCCGCTGCCTCCAACGCCGGCCACCGCACCGTGATCGTCCGCTCAATCCCGGCTGGTAGCTCACCGCTCCCACCCCACTCCGCGAGCAGTGTCGCCACCCACCACAGGAGGCCAGCCCGCACCATCGGGATAAGCAACCTGCGCTCCCTCCCGGAGAGCGGCCGGACGCTGTGGTAGCCCTCGAGGAGTGATTTCGCCAGCTCGAATTCGAGGGGCATGAACGGCTCGAGCAACGGCGCCAGGTCCGCGATCAGCACATCGCGCCGGCTGTAGTCCCAATCCACGATCCCGGTGATTCGCGCACCATCCCACAGCAGGTTGAACCGGTGGAAGTCCCCGTGGATCGGCAGCAACGGGAGGTGCTCGACCCCGCCCATCTCCAGGTCGCGCAGGTTCCGCACGCGCTCGTTGCGGATGAGCTCCGCCAGGTCTGGCCGCGTGGTGCCGAGCTGCTCGACCAGTGCGTCAAAGCTCGCCGCCCCCCACTGCTGCACGAGTGTGTCGAGGTCCCACGCCGGGCCAAACCCCGGCCGCTGCGGCCCGCCCAGTCCCGAGAGATTGTCGTGCAACTCCGCGAGCGTTTCGCCCATCCTCCGGAACGCCGATGGTGTCGATCCTCCGCCGGGCGTCCCCGGCAGAAGCGGCGCGGCCGCCCAGAACCTCCCGCCGTGCTCGACCAGCGGTTCGCCGTCGCCAGCAGGGACGGGCTTCGCTACCGGCCATCCCAGCTTTTCCGCGAAATCGACGAGCCACTGCTCCCACAGGATCGCCTCGCGTGCACGCCGCGCATGGTATCGACACAAAACATAACGTCGACCACTTAGCTCGAGGGCCCAGTGCTTGTTGACCAGTCCCTGCTCGATGCGCTCCATCGCGGCATCCTGCATCCCGAACGCGCGCAATACCTCCGACGGGACGTCCTCAGTCATCGGTGCTCGCCAGTGCGAGCCACGCCGCGGCGGCCGCCTGCTTCTGGTCCTTCGCCCACGGCTTGCCCGCCGTCGCGCCAAGCGCGGCCACCCGCGTCATCGCCTCATCCGCCGAACACCCGATGGCCTCGCCCAGCGCCGAATACACGCCCTTCGCCTCGAACCGCACAACCTGGAGCCCGCAGTTCGCCGCCGTCTCCGCGAGGGCCTCGCAATACAGCTGTCCCTCCGCGTGGTGCAACATCATGTGCGACTTCAGCACCTGCTCCAGCGGCGGCACCGGCACACTCCCCTGCGCCACCGCCGCCGCGACCGCAACCATCCCACCGGCGCCAAGCGCCCCGAGCGCATCCTCCAGTTCCATCCACGCCAGGTCCCGCGCCGAAGCCTCCACCAGTCCCACCACCTCGCGGTCCGCCCCCTGCTCCGCCACCGCGTGATAGCACTGCCTCGGCAGGCCCTCATCACACAGCGTGATCCGCCGCTTCAGCACGACCTCCGGCCCACCCTCCCCCGCGGCCACGGCCACAAGCTCCGCCCAGCCCGTATGCACCGTAAACCCAATGCCAACCATCGGCGCCATTGTAGCCGGGACCCAGCGAGCGGCCCTCGCATCTCGACCGCGCACCGAGGAGGCCCGACCGAAAGGAAGGGCTCAACGCCATGCTACCGAGCACGACCCCCTCGCAATGGTCGGAGCAAAGCGAAGGGCCCCATCACAGAGGGAGCCCTTCGAACAATGCACGCGTGGTGGAGGACTACTTCTCCAAAATATGGATCGTGCAGGCCGAACACAGCCCAATCACATGGGCCATGCCGATCTTCGAACCCTCAACCTGGCGACCGCCCGCCTGCCCGCGCAGGTGGAACACAATCTCCGCGATGTTTGCCACACCCGTCGCGCCCAGCGGATGACCCTTCGAAAGCAGACCGCCCGAGGCGTTCACCACGGCAGTCGTCTTCGGCTTGTAGGTCTTGTCCTGGAACGGTGCGATGTCCTCTTCGTACTTCGTCGGGATCTTGTTGTTGATCCACGGCGCGCCGCTGGCCACATGCACCCCGGCCATGCCCTCTTCGCAGAGGCCAAGGTTCTCGTAGTGCAGCAGCTCGGCCGTCGCGAAGCAGTCGTGCAGCTCAACCTGGCTCAGGTCTTCCGGCCCGATGCCCGCCTGCTCGTACGCGATCTTCGCCGCGTTCCGCGTCAGCGTGTTGATGTCAGGCAGCGTCAGGTCGCGGTCCGTGTACGGGTCGCTCGTCAGCACGCTCGCCGAAACCTTGATCGGCTGCGTAGTGAACTGCCGCGCCTTGTCCATCGACATCAGGATCGCCGCCGCGGCGCCGTCACCTGTCGGGCAGCACATCAGCAGCGTGTTCGGATACGCGATCGTCCGCGAATTCAGCACCTCGTCCAGCGGCGATTCCTTCTGGTACTGCGCCAGAGGGTTCTGCGTGCTGTGATAGTGGTTCTTCACACTCGCCATCGCGAAGTGTTCCTGCTTCGTGCCGTAATTGCGCGAGTGCTCCATGCCCGCCATGCCGAACACCGCCGGCATCATGTACGAACCGACGCGCCCCTCGAGGCTCGTCGCGGG
Organism: uncultured Dehalococcoidia bacterium; assembly: GCA_937954195.1. Classification (GTDB taxonomy): domain Bacteria; phylum Chloroflexota; class Dehalococcoidia; order Tepidiformales; family Tepidiformaceae; genus Amarobacter. Next base: position 578 of record CALFYR010000101.1, on the reverse strand, counting down.
GTCGCCGCGCGAACCGAGCAGGCCCTGCTTGCCCATCTGCTCCGAACCGACCGCCATCACAACGTCGTACGCGCCGCTGGCGATGGCGAAGTACGCCTCGCGGAACGCCGTCGAGCCGGTCGCGCAAGCGTTCGCCACGTTCACCACCGGGATGCCCGTCTGGCCAATCTGCTGCAGGATCTTCTGCCCCGAACCGGAGGTCGCATACAGGTTGCCGCTGTACAGCGCCTCAACCTGCTTGATATCCACTCCGCCGTCCTTCAGCGCCTCAAGCGCCGCCTGGCCAGCCAGCTGGGAAAAGTCCCGGTCCGCATAGCGGCCGAACTTAATCATCGAAATGCCAACAACTGCTACTTCTCGCATCAACGTCTCCTTCTACCGAAGCGACTTTCCTCCTCCTCTCCACGAAGTGGAGAGGGGGCCGGGGGGTGAGGTCAGGCGGGCGTGAACCGGTACGCCACGTACCCGTTGCCCTCGCGGTCTTCGCTCACCTTCTCCGTAAACATCTTCACCGGCATATCGAACTTCACGTTCTCCGGCTTCGCTTCGATGCCCACGATGTTCGTGTTCACGCTCCC
>CALFYR010000100.1 GCA_937954195.1 uncultured Dehalococcoidia bacterium | reverse complement strand
TCGAGGTAGTGGGGGCGCTTCACGTTCCGGTCGCCGACCTTCATCAGGACGAAGCGCGCCGAGTTCCAGAGCTTGTTCGCGAAGTTTCGCGCGGCGGCCATGCGGTCGTCGCTGAACTTCTGGTCCGCGCCCAGCGTCGCGCCGGTCAAAACGGCGAAGCGGAACGCATCCGCACCATACGTCGAGGCGACGATCAGCGGGTCGACCACGTTGCCGCGTGACTTGGTCATCTTCTCGCCATTGGGGTCGCGGATGAGGCCGTGGAAGAGGACGTTCTTGAAGGGAACGGCCTTCTCTGGTCCGAGCTCCCGCATGTTGTAGAGGCCGAACATGATCATGCGGGCACACCAGAAGAACATGATGTCGTAGCCCATCTGCATGTCGGTCGTGGGGTAGAAGTAGCGGAGATCCTCGGTCTCATCCGGCCAGCCGAGGTCGGCATGGGGAGCGAGACCGGATGAGAACCAGGTATCGAGAACGTCTTCATCCTGCCGCAGCGAACCGCCGCATTCGGGGCAGGCCGCCGGGTCCTCGACCTGGCACACGACGTGCTTGTTGTCGCAATACCACACCGGGATCTGGTGGCCCCACCAGAGCTGGCGGCTGATGCACCAGTCGCGGATGTTCTCCATCCAGTTCAGGTACACCTTCTCGAACCGCTGCGGCACGATCTTGATGCGCCCTTCCTGGACGGCGGCGATCGCATCGCCCGCCATGTAGTGGCCCGTTTCGTAGTCCTTATTGACGGCGACCCACCACTGCTCGCTCGGTAGGGGCTGGACGACCGTCTTACAGCGGCTGCAATGGCCGACGCTATGCGTGTAGTCCTCTATGTGGTCGAGGTATCCCTCGTCCTCGAGGTCGCGCAGGATAGCTTCGCGCGCGTCATCGGCGGGCATGCCTGAATACGGGCCAGCCTCGTCGTTCATGTGACCCTTGAGGTCGATGGCGATGATGACCGGGAGGTCGTGCCGTTGCCCGATCTCCCAGTCGTTCGGGTCGTGGCCCGGGGTCACCTTGACGGCGCCGGTGCCGAACTCGGCTTTGACGTGATCGTCCGCCACCACGGGGATTTCACGGCCAATGATCGGCAGGAAGAGCATCCGCCCGATCTTGTCCTCGTACCGTTCGTCGGCTGGATTCACCGCGACGCCAGTGTCGCCCACCATGGTTTCGGGGCGGGTGGTGGCGACCACGACGTAGTCGGGCAGCGGCATGCCGCCTTCGCCCATGACGGGATAGCGTATGTAGTAGAGCTTGGACGCGACATCGATGTAATCGACTTCGAGGTCGCTCAGAGCGGTTTCGCAGCGGGGGCACCAGTTGATCATCCGCAGGCCCCGGTAGATGAGCCCGTGGTTGTAGAGGTTCACAAACGTCGTGCGGACGGCCTTCACGATGCCGGGATCGAGCGTGAACACATCGCGCGTCCAATCGGCGCTCGCACCGAGCTTCCGGTGCTGGTCGGCTATGCGGCTGCGGTACTTCCGGACCCACATCCAGGTCCGCTCGACGAACGCCTCACGGCCGAGGTCGTGCCGAGTCAGGCCTTCCTTCGCGAGTTCCTTTTCGATCACGTTCTGGGTCGCGATACCCGCGTGGTCTTCGCCCGGGAGCCAGAGGGTGGGATCGCCTTGCATGCGGTGCCAGCGGACCAGCGCGTCGGTGATCGCATCTTCGAGACCGTGGCCCAGGTGGAGTTCGCCGGTGACGTTCGGCGGGGGCATGACGATGCTGTACGGCTCCCGCCCTTCGTCGATGCGAGGCTTGAAGTGGCCGGCCGACTCCCACATCTCGTAGATGCGGCTTTCTACGCTTGCCGGCTCGTAGGCAGGAGGTAGGACCGAGCCGGGTGTTTGCGTAGTCATTTCCATATTCCTGGGGAGACGAATTTGCCACGGCAGGTTCGAGCCGTGGCGTTTCAGTGTAGCAAGCCCCGCGAGTTCAGACCGCGCTCGCCAGGTAGGCCTCCGTAAGCCACGAGCGAACCTGGTCGTCGATGTCGGCCGCCGACATCGCACGGACGCCGTAGTACGTGCTCGGACCTTTGGTGCGAGTCGTGCGGCTGATTCGTGGATGTTCCATGAACCTGTTGAGGCCGAAACCAACATTTATCCAGTTCTTCATGGGCCTGAGTTCGACGACGTTTCGGGTGGCCTTGAAGAAGACGCCCACACCCACGAACTCCACGATGACCGGGCCTAGCTCTTCAAGGTGCGAACGGACAGCCCGGTACACGTCGAATTCGTACTGGGGGCGACCCGCAAAGTACTCCGCCTCGCCCATCGCCGGCGCGCACACGTGACTTCGCTTGTGGGCGAACTCGCGGGCACAGGCCGGGCAGCTCCAGGCCATTGAGCAATGCTAGCCGGTATTCGAACACTCCGGACCGTTCGGCGCCTTAACAGCGGATCGAACGTCCGCATTCCCGACAGACAGGAACCCGGATGCTCCCAGATGGAGGTCGCGATGAATACGAAATCGTTGGCTGCAGTGACGGTGGGGTTACTTGTGAGTATGTCCGTCACCTTAGCAGCGTGTGGTGAGAACACCGACGATGATGAACCAAACGGCAGTGAGACGCCCGCACCAGCCGAAGTTCAGCTGACGCAAGAGAACAACGGGGCGACCGTTGCTCTCGCGGCGAACGGGACGCTCATCGTGGCGCTGCCATCCAACCCCGACGAGGGATTCTCGTGGGCCATCGTGGCTCCGGAACCGGAATTCCTCGAACTCGATGGCGCGCCCGCATTTGTTCCGGCGGGATCAACGTCACCGGTCGAGGGGGCTGCCGGGACAGAGGTGTTCACGCTGAAAGCTACTGGTGTCGGAAGTCCCAGCTCAGCATGGAGTACCGGGAGCTGGATGGATCGCTGGACGACGAGCCTGAGGACCGGTTCGACGTGACCGTCGAGACACGCTAGGGCTTAGCTCGCGAGCCGCAACCGCGGTTGCACCGGAACTGCCGGGCCAGCAAGGGTGTGCATCGTCGCGACTGGCCGGCGCCAGGGATCCACACGCACGTTCGGACCCGGTCGTTCGAGGGTGATCGCGAACGCGGTGGCGCCTTCCAGGTCGTGGGCACTAATCCGGCTCCGCACCAGTTCGAAGACTTCCGCCGCTGTGTGGAGGGGCTGTGTCGCGCGGAGGTTCCATCGGTCCGTCGAACGGCCGCGCGAGAGTTCGACAATGACCGACCGGTAGCTGCCGGGACGCTCTTCGAGCACGGTTTCGAGCGCGGTGAGCGAACGGGCGATGCGGGATTCCACCGCGGCGGCGGATTGGGGAGCATCGAACCGGGAACGAGCCGCGAGAGGTTCGGCGGCAGTCGGGAGGCGTTCGGTCGGTCCTGAGCCCGAGCAAATCACCGGGAACCGCCGGGCGGTGCGGGCCGCGTGGACCGCGCCATCCGCTGTCGCCGCGACACCCGCCCGCACGTCGAGGCCGGACCACATCCGGGCGAAGCGGGACAGGGCGTTGGCGGCGCCGGACTCGCCATCAAAACGCGACTCAAGGCCTTGGAGCGAGATGATGATGGCGTCGCGCGACACAATCGCGACATTGGTTGTCGCGTTTGTGCGCAGAATAGAAGCCAGGTCATCCAACGCATCGAGGCACTCGCCGGCATTGTCGGGAATGGCTGCGAGGGATGGGACGCGCTCCCGAGCCTGGCTGAGCGTCATCCCGGTCTCTATCCCACCGGCCGTAGCTTCAACCGAGGGGAGCGCGACGAGGGCACTCTCGCCAGCCCCAGAGACCAGGGCAACGGGCCGGCCAATCAGCGACGAATCGGCCCGGCGGGCCAGTTGGATGCCGAGGCGGGGGAGGACGAGAGCGAGGAGTCGCATGGCAGATCTCCGTTTGTGGTGTTTCCAAATTTAGAACATGTGTTCTAAAACGTCAATAGGGAAAAGCCTGAATTGATAAGGCGCCATGGCGAATACACCATTGGAATAACGCGGTTCTGCAGGCCCGCAAAGGGCCCTTCGAACCGGCTAAGATAGACCGTATGGCGCACCTCCCCTGGCTTAAGGACCTGCCTCCCGACAACCTCCAGCGTTTTGGCGAAAAAGGCGCGAGCCTGGGCCAGCTGGCCCGCGCGAGCTTCGAGGTCCCGGTCGGTTTTGTGATACCGGTGGAGTTCACCGAGCAGATGCCCGGAGACCCCGATAGCTGGCCTGCGGACCTCTACCGGAGCGTCCTCACACAATTCCGTGCGCTGACGCCAAATTACGAACCGGTCGCCGTGCGCTCGTCGCCACTGGCTGGCGAATCGGACCTCCACGAGGAGCAGCACGGTTCACGACTCGGCGTGGTCGGCAGCGATGCCTTCATGCAGTCGCTCGTTGAGCTCCTTGCCTGGCCGGGCCGGCAGGCCATCGTCATCCAACACATGATCGACGTTGATTGCTCGGGTATCGTGACCGCGGGCGACACCCGAACGGGCGACCCGAGCCGGATTGTGGTGCGTGCGGTGACCGGAAGCGGCGAGCATCTCGAACGGATCGCCAGTATGGGCCAGCGTTATGGCGTCCACCGGCAAACACTGGAGGTCGTCGAACGGCCGACGCCACCGGCATTGCTGAACGACGCGAAGGTCCGCTGGGCCACGAGGGCGGCGATTCGCGCTTCGGACCTGTTCCTGGCGCCCCAGGAGTTGGAGTTCGCCTTCGACTACGAGGCCAAACTCTGGCTCTTCCAGGCGCGCACCATTTCGCTGGCGGTCCCGGCTACCTAGTCCATCCATCCCGGTATTCGGTGTAGAGTTTGGCGCGCGGCGAGCAACCGCGAGGGTAACCAGCTATGGATTTTCGATTCACGCCCGAACAAGAGGCGTTCCGGAGCGAAGTGCGCTCGTTCATCCGGTCCGAATGGCCGAAAGCCCGCGAGGGCGAGTCGTTCACCAAGAAGCTCGCGGCGAGGGGCTGGCTCACGATGTCGTGGCCGAAGGAATTCGGGGGCCAGGAAGCGAACCACCTTCAGCAACTCGTCTACAACGAGGAGATGGCCTACCACCGCGCGCCCGGGCAAACGATGGGGGCTGACCGTGTTGGGCCGACGCTCATCCTTTTCGGCACGGATGAGCAAAAGAAGGAATTCCTCCCCCGGATCGTGAACGACGAGGTCACCTGGTGCCAGGGCTTTTCGGAACCGGGCTCAGGCTCGGACCTCGCATCGCTCCAGACCCGGGCGGTTCGCGACGGAGATACGTACGTCATCAACGGACAGAAGATCTGGACGTCGAATGCGCACCGGGCCGACTACATCATCCTGCTGGCGCGCACCGACCCCGATGCGCCGAAGCACCGGGGAATTACGTATTTCCTCGTTGACCTGAAATCACCTGGGATTTCGGTCAGGCCATTGATGCAGATGACCGGCCAGGCCGGGTTCAACGAGGTGTTCTTCGAGGATGTGCGCGTGCCCGCCTCGTCCGTGGTTGGGGAAGTGAATCGGGGCTGGTACGTTTCAACGGCGACCCTGGACTTCGAGCGTTCTGGCATCAACCGAATGATCGGCGGTTACAGAACGTATGAGGAGACACTCGAGTACGCGAAAGCGACCCCGTCGCGCTCGGGCCGAGGAACCCTGTTTGATGAAACACCGGTGCGAAACGCGCTCGCGGACATTCACCTGAGCTTCGCGACGGGGCGGCTCCTTTCGTACCGGGTGGCATGGATGCAAAGCCAGGGACTGGTGCCGAACTATGAGGCATCGATGGCGAAGACGCTCGGTACGGAATTGCACCAGCGGCTGGCACGAACGGCCATCAACACGCTGGGCCTAACGGGGCAGATCCTCGGTGGCGATCATGCACCGATCGGCGGGAGCATCCCGCAGTTCTACCTGTCGACGGTTTCGCTGACGATTGCCGCCGGCACTTCCGAGATCAACCGGAACATCATCGCGCAGCGGGGGCTGGGGATGCCCCGTGGTTGACGTACCACCACTCCAGGGCGTCCTTTCGGGCGTCCGCGTGCTGGATTTCAGCGAGTACATCGCGGGACCGCTCGCAGGCCAACTGCTGGCCGACCTTGGCGCCGACGTGACCAAGGTGGAGCCGCCGCACGGCGACTTCTGGCGGCATACGGCGCCGGTGGCGCCGTTCGAGAGCCGCGGCTTCATGGGGGTGAACAAGGGCAAACGGAGCATATCGCTCGACCTGAAGAACCCGGCCTCGAAGCCGGTACTTGAACGCCTGGTGAAGCATGCGGACGTCGTGATTGCGAACTACCGGCCGGGGGTCGCGGCTCGGATCGGTGTGGACTACGGCACCCTTAGCGCTCTCAACCCACGACTTATCTATTGC
>CALFYR010000099.1 GCA_937954195.1 uncultured Dehalococcoidia bacterium | reverse complement strand
GTCCACACCTACGAAGACGTCGATTCCATCGCCGTCGTCGATTCGCAGGGCAAGCATTGGCCGCAACGTCTAGGCGAAGGCCGCGACTTCTACATGCAGCCCGCCTGGCACCCATCCGGCGAACGCCTCTGCTGGGTCGAATGGGATCACCCCAACATGCCCTGGGATTCGACCGAACTGAAGGTCGCCTCGCTCGCCTTCCCCGAAGGCGGACTCCCCGTCGTCGCCTCCACCGAAGTCGTCGCCGGCGGCCCGGATGTCAGCGTCTTCCAGGGCTCGTTCTCCCGGGATGGCAAGTCTCTCGTCTACGTCTCTGACGAGTCCGGCTGGGGCCACCTCTACCGCCGGGATCTCGCCACGGGGGCCGTCACGCAACTCACCTCCGGCGAGTTCGAACACGGCACCCCGGCCTGGGCCCACGGCATGCGAACCTTCACCCAGACTGCCTCCGGGACCGTGGTCGGCGTCCGCCAGCGAGCCGGGTTCCACACACTGATCGCTATCTCGCCCTCCGGCGAAACACGGGACCTCGGCCACCTGCACCAGGGTTACTCCAGCTTCAGCGGCATCACCGCGGCGCCCAACAACGAGAAAGTCGCCGTCATCGTCACGGGCGGCAAACAACCACCTCGCGTCGTCGTCTTCGACCTGGCCAACGAAGCGGCCAAGGATTCCGTCCGCCGCCGCAGCGACACCGAAACCTACGCAAAAGCGGCCCTCTCCGAACCCCAGCCGGTGAGCTGGACCTCGTTTGATGGCGAGCAAGCGCACGGCCTGTACTACCCCCCGGCCAGCGAACGCTTCGAAGGCTCTGGCGCGCCGCCACTCATCGTGCTCGTCCACGGCGGCCCAACGAGCCAGGTAACCGCCAACTGGGCGCCGAACGCCCAGTACTTCGCCACGCGCGGCTTCGCCGTCCTCCAGCCGAACTATCGAGGCAGCACCGGCTACGGCCGCGCCTACATGCTCAAACTCCGCCAAAGCTGGGGCATCTACGATGTCCAGGATGCGAAGTTCGGCGCCCAATCCCTCGCCGAACGCGGCATGGCCGATGCCTCCCGCCTGGTCATCATGGGCGGAAGCGCCGGCGGCTACACCGTCCTCCAGTCCCTCGTCGAACTTCCCGGGTTCTACAAAGCCGGGATCTGCATGTTCGGCGTCGCCAACATGTTCACCCTCGCCGCCGATACCCATAAGTTCGAAGCCCGCTACCTCGATTCTATGCTCGGCCCGCTCCCCGAAGCGGCCGCGGTCTACCGCGAACGCTCACCCATCTTCCACGCCAGCAAGATCCAGGACCCCATCGCCGTCTACCAGGGCGAAATCGATCGCGTCGTCCCTCGCGAACAAAGCGATAGCATCGTCGCCTCGCTCAGGTCCCGCGGCGTCCCGCACGAATACACGGTCTATCCCGGCGAGGGCCACGGCTGGCGCAAGAGCGAAACGATCGACGCCTTCTACAAGTCCGTCGAAGCCTTCCTGAAAACCTACGTCCTCTACGCCTAGCGTGGCATTTGGAGGAAACAACGCACACACAGACGGGATCAGTAAGCATCCCGTCGGTTCTCGATGTCCGCGATATAGATTTCGTCATCCTCGAAGGCCAGAAAGACCCGCCAGTCTCCGGACCTTAGTCTCCAAGCGTCCGATCTCCCCTGGATCTTCTTGGTATCTCCAACGCCATCGCGCCCGAAGGTCCGCACCACGACAACGAGCCGTTGCGCGTCCCTCGGCCGAACTGCGAACAATTCGGCCAGGCGGTCCACTGCTGTCTGCTCCCAGTAGACTTTGTACTTCATCCAGCCTGGCGGCCACTTGCGCGGCGCGCGCGGCGCGCGGCGAGCGCGGCATGAATCTCATCGAGCCGACGGGACTGCTCAGGC
>CALFYR010000098.1 GCA_937954195.1 uncultured Dehalococcoidia bacterium | reverse complement strand
TCCGGTGGGCGAACTGACCACCGAGTGGAACCCGCGATGCGACGTCACGGATTCAGATACGGAAATTCTGGTGGAGGCGGAGATACCGGGGGTGGACGCGAAAGACATCGAGGTCACCGTGTCGGACTCAACCATGACCATCCGGGGAGAGAAGAAGTCCGAGAAGGCCGAGGACCAGGACGGACGCAAGTACACAGAGCGGTTCTTTGGCAGCTTCGAACGGTCGTTCGCGATCCCGAGGGGCACGAAAGAGTCCGACATCCACGCGACGATGAAGGACGGCGTCCTGGTCGTCCGTCTGCCGAAGCCAGCGGCCGAAGAGCCCGCAACCCGAAGGATCGAAATCAAGCCGAACTAGCGAGGAACGCCATGTCGCAACTCCCGATGGTCATTCGACCGGTCCGTGATTCGATGTTGAAGGCTGCGGAGAACCTGTTGCAGGCATTGGAGCATCCGGGCGACCTGCTTCCCGCAGTCCGCGAATCGACCCTCGCGCTCGAGAACCATCTCGACACACTCGCGAGCGAACTGCACGGGGAAATTGAACCCCGGCTCCTGGAGCAGGCACGCGAACTCGAATCGCGCCTCCGGGCGGCGCTCGTTGATGCATGGGCAATTGCTCGGGACATGAACGCCGGGCCGGTCGATGTCCATCGTATCTCTGGGCTTTCCGACGCCATGCGGCGGGCGGGGAGCCTTGAGTTCGATCTTGTGAATGAACAGCTCCGGGACGATGGGGCCCTGGATTAGAAGAGGAGGTCAGTAATGGCGGTCTATCAGCTTTCAGCTTTTCCCAAGGCGCTCACGCTGAACGACGGCGGCGTCGTTACTGTCCGCCCCATGGCGGAAGGAGACGCGGCGGCTTTGCTCGCCTTCTTTCGCCACGTTCCGGACGACGAACGCTACTTCCTGAAGGACGACGTGGTGTCGCAGCCTGTCATCGCGGGCTGGGCGGCGAACCTGGACTACGACCGGGCTCTGCCGCTGTTGGCGTTGGATGGCGACCGAATCTGCGCCGATGCCGTCCTTATCCGCCATCGCGGGGACGCAAGGAGCCATTACGCCGAAGTACGTGTGGTGGTTGCTCCCGACTACCGGCAACGGGGCCTGGGCCGCACGTTGCTGCGCGAACTCATCGACATCGCCTGGGACGCGGAAATCGAGGTGGTGCAGGGTGAGTTTGTGGAGGGGGTCCAGGATGACGCACTCGCGTCGATCCGTGAACTCGGCGGCTGCACGGCGGGCCGAATCGAAGATGCCTATCGTGGTCGGGACAACCGGCCGCACGACCTGATCGTCCTGCGGATGCCACTCGGCAAGTCGTGGGAATGGACGCGCCGGGACCTGGGGTGAAGGGGTTGGTAGCAGGGGGGAGACTTGAACTCCCGACCTCACGATTATGAGTCGTGCGCTCTGACCAGCTGAGCTACCCTGCCACGGGCCTTTCACTGTACCAAGCTGGCAGGTATTGCGGAATTCCGTGCGGCCTTACTTGGCCACATCCTGCTGCGGGCGTGGATCAACGCGGTGCATCGTGTAGCGCACGCCCTCGGCATCGAAGTCGACCACGGCGGCCATTCCGGCCCTGCGGTTCGCATCGCTGAGCGGCATCGGCGCCCCCGAATAGACGGCCGTCACGCCGCCGGAGCTCACGTCGGCATGTGGTTCCCAGTGGCCGAACGCCATGTAGTCCCAGTGGCCGGCGGCGCCGGCGATCTCGGATTCGCGAATAGGGAGCGAGCGGTGCGATTCGCCGCCTTCGGGGATGAAATGCCCATGGCCCACCGCGATGTGCCAGCGGCCATCCACGCGTTCCGGAATGCCCTCGAGCGGCTTGAAGTGCCAATCGGTATCGAGGTAGCCCCGGCCCCAGAACACCGCGTCGATGCCTTCCGGTTCAAGGAGTTCGCCCTTGTGTTCGCGGATAATCGTCAGGCGGCGCGCGATGCTTTCCATGTCATGCCGCCAGTAGATGCTGCCAGGGTCCATCGGGTCGTGGTTCCCGGGGAGCAGGAACGTTTGGCCTTCGAACCGCCGAATCTGCTCTGCCGCGAAGATGACCGTTTCCTCGGGGACACGATCGTTGTCGAAGAAGTCCCCTGCGATGATCAGCGCCTGGGCGCCTGATTCGTTGGCAATGTCGATGACTCGGGAGAACGTCGTCTCCATGAGGGTCCGGCGCGCCGCCCACTGCCCTTCGCTCCCGCCGGAGTAGGCTCCAAGGTGAACATCCGAGGTGTGGACGATGCGTAGTGGGCGGGCTTCAGGCACGGAGCTTCTCTCCTATGGCGTCGATCTGATGTCGGTGGTCCCACGCGTGCATGTGCAGGAACAGCAGCCACTCCCGCCAGTTGAGTTCGCCGAAGAACATATGCGGCCAGGTCACATCGAGAAAGGCCGAAGGGTCGGCGAAGGAGACGTGTTCCCAGAGCGAGTCGTTCATCTCTGACTGTGTGTGGATGAGTGCCTCCCGGTCGAGCGGGAGCTCAGGCTCTGGATTCCCGGGGCGCGCGCCGGTGAGACAGACATTGAGAATGTCCTCAGCGACCTGCACGTTCGCCTGGACAGCATGCTGGAGCGTCCTCAGCGGCGACCAGTCTTCGCCATCGGGCACGCGGTCGAGATGCTCCTCCGGGACCGCTCGAATGGCGGCGTACATCGCGTCCATTTCGTCTCGCACGAGTTGGAAGATGTCCTCGATCGACCGCGAAGCGGCCTCGGAGCGAAGCCAAACGGCGAGGTTGTCGAGCTCTTCTTGCGAACGCTCGGTCATGCGGCGGCCTCACTTTCGATTCGCTCCAGCACACGAAGGGTGATTGCGCCGAATGCGCAGGAAGATCGATCCACCTCGCGGAGGGATGGAACGGACGGCCATGGGTGCCAGCGGTGATCGACGGCCACTACGTGCCCGCCGGGCCGGACCACTCGGGCCATCTCCGCAACGGCTCGACGGCGTTCGGTGGCTGGCAGGTGCCCGACATAATGGCTTGCGGTTGCGAGGTCCACCTCGGCTTCGGCCAAAGGCAGCGCCAGGCCGTCACCGTGGACGAGCCGAGCGGGGCCCGCCGAAATTCGGCTGGCGGCGCGCTCAAGCAAATAGGGCGACAGTTCGACGCCGGTGAGCCGGGTAACCGACGGGAGGCGCGCCAGGCGCTCCATCAGCCGGCCAGGACCGGGCGCCACTTCGAGTACGGATGCGGGCGAGAAGGCCCGAATCCTCCGGACAACCTCACGAATCACCTGGTGCTCGCTGAACGCGTTGTACACGTTTCGGATGACGCGATCGTATCCGGCCGCGCTTCGGCGCGAGAGATAGCCTTCGGGCAGGAAGTGCCAGCGGTGCATGTACCACTCCGGATACTCGACCGTTGGGTCGCAAAAAGGCGCTTCAGCGGCGGAAGCGCGAAGCGCGCGGGCCTGCCGGGCCGGCATGTCCTGGAAGATCATCTGTTCTGGATGGTAGCCGCACCGCATCCCGACCGCCATTGCTTGCCCGTAGGTTGTCCGGCTTGGAACGTGACCTCCAATGGACCTCATCCGCGCGGCAATCCTGGGAATTGTGCAAGGGCTCGCGGAATTCCTTCCCATATCGTCCTCAGGCCATCTCATCCTCGTTCCGGCGCTCTTCGGCTGGGAGGACCAGGGCCTGGCGTTCGACGTGGGTCTTCACCTGGGTACCCTGCTCGCGTTGCTCGCGTACTTCTGGCGCGATTGGTACACCATGACCCTCCATGGGCTGCGCGACCTGGCGGACCACGGCGTGCGTTACCGCGAGTTCACACCGGAGAGCCAGCTGCTCTGGCTCATCGCGCTCGGGTCCGTACCGGCGGCAGTCGTCGGGTTGCTGTTCAACGACTGGATTGAGGAGAACGTCCGCCAACCCTGGATTGTCGCCATCGCCCTGGCCGTCGTTGCAACGTTCATGCTCTTCGCGGATGCGCTCTCGAAACGGACACGCTCTATCGAGGACGTCGGCATCCGCGACGCTGTCCTCATCGGACTGGCGCAGGCGGCAGCACTGATCCCTGGCGTTTCCCGTTCGGGCGCTACCATCACGGCCGCGCTGTTCCGCGACTTTTCACGGGACGCGGGCGCCCGCTTCGCGTTTCTCCTCGGCACGCCGGCGTTCGTCGGGGCGGCGGCTCTCAAGGCGCCGGACCTGGCAGAAATGTCGGGCGACGAAACGGGCCAGCTGGCGGTGGGCTTCGCCTGTTCAGCGCTGGTTGGGTTCGCGGCAATTCACTTCCTGCTGCGCTACCTCAGAACGCGTTCGTTGCTCCCGTTCATTGGCTACAGGTACGCCGTCGCGGCTCTCACGCTGGTCATTGGCGCTATCCGCGTTTCCTGATCTCCGGTACTCCGTATGATGCGGTGCCACGACAACATCCCGAGGAGAGCAACATGGTGCTCGAACAGTTACGCCTCGATGGCCCGCCACGGAAGGTGGTCATCGTTACCGGCGGCAGCCGGGGCCTGGGCAAGGCCATGGCTATCTCGCTGGCCGAAGCGGGGGCAGACCTCTGCATCGCCAGCCGCACCCAGGAGCAACTCGAGTCCGCGGCCGCGGAAATCAAGGCCGCATCTGGCCGCGAGCCACTCATCGTCCGGACGAATGTGCAGTCCCGGGAGGACTGCGACGCGCTCATTCAGAAGACTGTGGACCACTTCGGCCGATTGGATGTGATGCTCAACAATGCGGGCATCGGCGACCGCCGCGGAGCCGGCAACCGCATCCAGGACCTCGACGATGCCGACTGGCACGACACCATCGAGGTGAACCTCCACAGCACCTTCTACTGCTCCCGGGCTGCTGTTCGGCACTTCCTGAAGGCTGGCGGAGGCGGCAACATCGTCAACGTCGCCAGCGGCACGGCGCTCCGCTCCGCGCCGCAATCGCTGGGGTACGCGGCGGCGAAGGCGGGCGTTATTTCGTTGACCAAGAGCCTGGCTGCACAGGTGATCGGCGAGGACATCCGCGTGAACTGCATCATCCCCGGGTATGTGGCGCAGCAACCGCCTCGAGACGAGCAGGACGCCGAGATGCGTAAGCAGCGGGGCCGCTTCATCACCGTGCGCCGCCTGGGCGAAGCCTGGGAACTCGGTCCGCTGGCCGTGTTCCTTTGCTCCGATGCCTCCTCTTACGTGACTGGCGAGTCGTTCGTGATCGACGGTGGCGGTCTCGCCGGCGGCGTCGCGCCTACCGGCCTGGCTGTCACTGAACCCGCGGAGGTGTCCCGTGGCTGATTGGAACCGGAAACCGGGCTTCGATTTGAGCGGAAAGCGGGCGCTCGTCGTCGGGTTCTCGAATCCCGCGGGACGGGCGCTCGCCGAAGCACTGGCGGAGGCGGGAGCGCATGTCGCGACGGCATCGGCAACGATGGACGGCGACGAGGTCATGGAAGCCAAGCGCGCCAGCAAGGCCGTTGCCGCGCTGGGCCGCGAGACCATGGCCCAGGGATGGGACGTTACGCTCCCGACAAACGTCCAGGTTGGTCTCAAGCAGATCGTCAAGGAATTCGGCAAGCCCACAATCCTCGTCTACAACGCGGATGCACCATTGGCGAAGCCCATCGAAAAGGTCACCGATGCGGAGTTCGCGCGTGTCCAGGCAGTGAACCAGAGCGGCGCCTTCTACACCGCGCGGTCGTTTCTGAAGGAGTTGCCCGAAGGCGAGTCCGGCCGGCTGATCTGGATCAGCAGCATCTTCGCCGAGCGGGGCGTCGAGGGCCTGAGTGCGTACACCACCGCCAAGGCTGGCATGGTCGGACTATCCACCGCGTTAAGCCAGGAATGCGCGGCTCGGGGTGTTACCTCCAACTGCATTTCAACCGGCTGGATGGACTGGACCCCGGGCCGCGGGTCGGACGAGATTGGCGGAAACCTGTTGCTCCGGTTCATTCCGATGCGCCGCTTCGGTAAGGCCGAGGAACTGGGTGCGCTGGCCGTTCTCCTCGCTTCCGATGCCGCCGGATACCTGAACGGACAGGTCTTCCACGTGGATGGCGGCGTAAGCCAGCACCTGTAGACGTGGCCGCGCAGAAGCCGCTCGCGGTTCGAATGCTGGAGCAGCGCAAGATCGCTCATACGGTCTTTGCGTTTGACGACAGCATTCGTTCCGCGGCCGAAGTCGCCCGCCAGACGGGTATGCCGCCGGGGCAGGTCCTGAAGACACTTGTGGTTGAACTGGACCCCCCGAAAGGCAAGCCATACCTGGTGATGATGCCGAGCGATCGGGACATCGAGTTGAAGGCGCTAGCCCGGTCCCTCGATGTGAAGAGCCTGCGCATGGCCAGTCACGCTGATGCCGAGCGGCATACCGGTCTCAAGGTCGGGGGAATCAGCGCGCTTGCGTTACTCGGCAAGGGTTTCATCGTGCTCATCGATGAAGGCGCGGCGGCCCTGCCGGAGGTGCTCGTGAGCGCGGGCCAGCGAGGGTTCGATGTGCGCCTTTCGACGCACGATCTCGTCACACTCACTGGAGCCAAAGCCGTCGCGACGGGTTAGGATGCCGGCATGCCTGAAGTGAACAGCGGCGGTTGGTCCATCCACTACGAGGAACTCGGCGAGCCCGGGCGCCCCGCCATCCTCATGGTCCTTGGTCTCTCCCATCGCATCGCCCATTGGGGCACGCTCGCAACACGGCTGGCTGCACTGGCCCACGTTGTCGTGTTCGACTGCCGGGGTATTGGAGAGTCCGAGCGGCGGGACGAGCCGTACACCATCGACGACGAGGTCGCGGACATGGCCGCGGTCCTGGACGCCGTTGGACTGCGCTCGGCGGCGGTGTACGGCCGGTCCCGCGGAGGGATGCTCGCGCAACACTTCGCGATCACTCACCCCCAGCGAACGAGCGCGCTCATTCTCAGTGGAACAAGCCACCGCGGTCCCGGGGCCGTCGGATCGACCGAAGCGGTGGATCGCGCGATGGAAATTCGTCCGGACATGACCCGCGAGGAGATCTTCGCCACCCAGAACGAAGCGATGGCCGCACCCGGCTGGCGTCAACGCGACCCGGAAGCGTTCGACTACCTCATGGCGACCGACCTGGAAGCGCCGCCGCGCCGGTTCGCCGTCCTGCGCCAACAGGAGTCAGTAGCCAACTGGAGTTCCTCCGAGCGCCTCCCGGAGATTCGCTGTCCGGCGCTGGTGCTGTGCGGCCAGGACGACGGCATGGTGCCGCCTGAAAATAGCCGGCAGATAGCCGCGCGAATCCCCAATGCGCGGCTTGAACTGATTCGTGAATGCGGGCACCTGCCGATGTTGGAAAAACCGGCAGTGGTCGCCGACCTCGTTTCTGCTTTCCTTGGTATGGACGACCGCTAGCCCAGTAGCCGCAGGTACATCGCCTTCATCCAGTCGCCTTTGTGGCGGTACTCGTCTGGAGTGGAGAGCGTCCCCTTCCGGCCGGTTTCGCGGCCGTAGGTGGCATTGAGCGTCGCGTGGTGATTCTCGGCGTGGCCGAACCGGCGGGCGCGTTCGCGCGCGGCGCGGTTGGTCCAGGTGCGTGCATACTCGATGGCGGATTGCAGTTCGCCCGCGAGGTCGACCACCTCGACGCGTGGGGCCTCCGCGATCTGTGCCGCCTGCTTCGGGGGTGGCGCGGCCACCCCGAACATCGTCATTTGCTGGCCCTCGACGAACCGGCCAGTCTCATCTAAGTAGGCGTCACCTGCCTCAACGACGTCCACGATCTCAGGCGTGGGCCGCGGCTCATCCTCCCCGTTGTCATCGAGATGCTCCTCGAACTGGTCAGGCTCCGGCAGCTCGCCTGTTGGGCGCAGCGCGACCGGCCGGGACTCTCGTTCCAGGTGTTCGATGATTGATGCGAGCCGGGGGTCGCGTCCGATAAACACGTTCAAGACGTTGTGGCGCGCGGCGAGGTTGTGGTTGTAGCGAAGCCCGCGCCCCAGTTGCTGAATGACCGGTTCCCGGCTGAAGACGGCGTCGAGTTTCAGCAGGACGCTTACGGCGGGCGCGTCGAAACCTTCGCTGGCCTTCTTCACCTGGATGAGCACGTCGATGAGGCCGGCGTGAAAGTCGCGCATCTTGCGGTCGTTCTCGGCGTCGTTCATCTCGGCCCCGCTGTGGACCACGGCGCACCGCAGCGAGGGGTGCCAGCGGCCGAACACGCGGTAGAGGTGGTTCGCGTGCTCGGTCGTGGCCGCGAACACAAGCCCCTGGTGACCTCCGCCGGAGTCGGCGTTCTTCTTTTGGAGCGTCGCTGCGAACTCGCGGACGAGCGGCTGTACATAATCCTCATTCCAACGGAGCTGTTGGCGGACGCAGCGCTGGTCGAAGTCTGGAAGTTCGGCCATCTGCG
>CALFYR010000097.1 GCA_937954195.1 uncultured Dehalococcoidia bacterium | reverse complement strand
AGCCAGATGGCTAGTTTTACCGATTCTCACCTCAGCGGTCGGCAGTGCCCTCTGGCAGTTCATTTCCCGCTGATGCCTCACGGGTCGGCCGAAGCCTCCCCCGCACACGCGACACCGCCTGCCGAAGTTCTTCGATGCCCATCCAGTTGGACATGGCTGCGTAGATGGCGAGGCCGGCCGTGGCTCCGGCCGCACCAACAAGGAGGTTGTCGAACCAGCTGGCGGTTTCGAGGATGCTGAGGAGTGAGGCGAGAAGGACCGCCATGATCGCGCCGCAGAAGGTCATCATGGCGATGGCTGTGAGGTCGGAGACGACGGGTGAGGCCGTGCGGCGGGCATAAAGCGAGTACAGCAGGAGCCATTCGACCCAGGCCGCGACCGAGACGGCGATGGCGAGGCCTTCGATGCCACGACTTTCCCAGAGGAGCGATGCGAGGGTGAGGTTCACCGCCACGGCGAGGACTGCGAGGATGACCGGCGTCTTCGTATCTCCAAGTGCGTAGAAGCCGCGGCTGTGTATCTCGATGCCTGCCTGGGGGACGATGCCGAGGCAGTACCAGCCGAGGGCGCCTGCCACCACGAGTGAGGCTTCGCGGGAGAATTCGCCGCGTTCGAACAGGATGATGGTCGCTGGTTCGCGCAGGATGGCGAGCCCGAGCGCGGCCGGGATGGTGAGGAACATGATCAGCCGCAGGACGCGGGAGATGGTCTCGCGGAGGGCATCGAGGTCGGCGTCGGCGGCGTGTTCGGCGAGGCGAGGGAAGGCCGCTGTGGAAAGCGCCATGCCGAAGAGGGCCAGGGGTAGCCCGGCGAGGAGCCAGGCAAAGTTGTTCGCCGTGATGGCCGTATCGCCTACGCGGGAGGCGAAGTAAATGGTCACGAAGAAGTTGACCTGCGCCGCCGCGAGCCCGATGACGCGCGGGCCCATGAGACGCGCGACTTCCTGGACGGCGGAGTCGGCCCAGGTGATGGCCGGTTCGTAGCGCATCTTTTCGCGGAACAGGCCGGGCACCTGGACCAGCATGTGCAGTGCCGAACCGGCGACCACGCCGATGGCGAGCCCTGTCACCCCCCAGCGATCCGCGAGCACGACCGCGCCGAAGATGATGGCGAGGTTGTAGAGCATGGGCGAAAGGGCCGGGAGGAAGAACTGCTGCCGGCCATTGAGGATGCCGGTCATGATGCCGCTGACGGAGAAGAAGAGCGGGCAGAGGAGCATGATGCGCGTGAGCTTTACCGCTTCGGACTTTTGCTCATCCGGCTGACCGATGGCTTCGCCGAGGCCGGGGGCGATGAGGTCGATAAGGAGCGGGGCGGCGAGGAACGCGACGACGCACAGGGCCGCTGTGCCGACCGCGACCAGGTTCATCACGCGGCTGGCGAGCTTCCATGCGGCTTCGGCGCCGTCGTTCTTGTAGAGACGGGCAAACACCGGGATGAACGCGCTGCCGAGCGTCGCGCCGGCGAGGACCTGGAAGATGAAATCGGGTACGCGGAAGGCGACGAAGTAGGGGTCCAGGTCCGGGGTGACGCCGAAGGCGTTGGCGATGGCGGCTTCGCGGACGATGCCGAGGAGGCGCGAGCCAATGAAGCCGAAGGCGACGATAGCCGCGGCGATCGCGAGTCCGCCGCGGGGTGCAGCGGGCGCCGGGTCGGCAGGCGCGGGGGCATCCGCCATGGCCGAATGCTAGCCCGTCCGCGGGCTATAGGCGCACTCAGTCCCGCCGCGCGAACTTCACAGACTGGATTTGCCACGGACGGAGCGGTATTCGCCAGTCGCCATAACGTTCGTCAACGTCGCCGGTAGGGTGGTCCATCAGGTCGGCGTAGCGGGCGCCGGGTGCGGCGTTCGGGACGCGGATGGCCGCCTCGAAGGGCTCTTCCGCGGTGCTGTAGAAGCGGGCAATGGGCAAACCATCGACATCGCTGCGCGTGAGGGCTGTGGGGACGACGGCGGGCGACGAGAACGCCGCTAGCGGGACATCCGGGCCGAGCGAGCCTTCGTGTTCGTTCGTGGCCCAAGCGATGGGCGGGTAGGCGAAGCTGTGGGCCATGGCCTGGATGTTGTTCTCGCGCCACGTGCCACGGTAGGTGGTGAGCGAGAACTCGAACGTGTGCGTGCCCTGCATCTGGCTGTCTTCAGTCGAGATCGTGGGGCCGGCGCCGCCACGCCGCGAAACGAGGTCGGGCCGGGAGAGCCAGCCAACGCAGCGCAGGAGGGTGAGCGCGTACGCCTGGCGGCCCTTCTTGTCGCGGACGACCTCACCTTCCTGCAGGCCCTTATTAAAGACGGCGACGCCCATGCCATCGGCTTCGAAGGCGGCAAACGTTTTCTGGGGGAAGGTGGTGGGCGGTTGCTCGGCGCTCACGCCATTCCACGGCGGCAGTGTCAGCGAGCGCTCGGCGACGTGGAACTGGTTTTCCGTTATGGCCGTTTCAACGTTGAACGGGAGCGGGAAGAGGGCGCGGAGCCGGTGGTCGCGTGCGCCATTACCGACAGTGACGCGGAAATCGACGCGGGACATTGCACTCCAGAGCGTGACATCGGTGACGATCGGGAGGAGCACGGTCGATTTTCGCGTGCGGCGTTTGCGATTGGCTGCGAGGCGCTCAGGGACGGCCAGGACGGTCGCGTAGCGCAGCCGCTGGAAGACAGCGTTGTGCTCAATGTCGAGCAACTCGGCCGCTGCGGGGCGGATGACCGCATCGTGGAGGATGTCGGCGTTGTATTCGTCGCCGCGGTCGCCCTCGGAGACGAACGCGGCGGCATTGTCGATCTCCTGTCCGGTCGCCCAGTCCGTGATATGGAGTCGTCCCTTCGCAAACTCAACGTCGTAGTGGGCGTTGCTAATGCGGTTCTTACCCGGCGCGGTCGAGCCTCCGTTGGTCGTGTTCACTGGCACGAGCGCCTGCACTCCAATGGCCGTCGAGGGTGGGAGCACGGCGTGCAACCTGGCCCGAGCACTGGTAAGGACCGTCACGGCGGCATCATCGGCGAGGTCGTTCGCAGCAACCTGGCGGACTTCTTCGCGGATGGTGTCTTCGTCGACAACCGTCAGGTCCTCCCCGACCGTCGTGACAAGTTCGAGGCAGCGGCCGATGAGACTCCATTCAATGTCCTCGATAGTGTGGACGTCGTAGCGCTGCTCGCGGAGGAAGTCGAGGTGCCGGTGAGCCGCCCAGGCGGTCAGTCCTTCTTCGTGCTGAAGGACCTCGCCGTCCTGCGCGAGAGCGATGGTGCAGGGGACCGTTGAACCATCGGGGAGGCGTAGGGCGTTGAAATGCGCCCACTCGGCGGGAACGCTCGCTGAAAGCACCGTGGGCGCGTAGGCCGTGGGCGTGAAGACGACCAGCGCGCCCGGGGTCGCCACTTCAACCCGCTTCGCGATGTGCCACATCGATTCTTTCGCGACCTGTTGGGCGAGCTGCTCTGCGCGGTCGTAGCGGGGCATCATTTCGCGGTGGGTCTGGTCGACGCTGCAGCCGCAGATGGAATCGTGCGGGGAGTTTTCGAGCAGCAGGCGCC
>CALFYR010000096.1 GCA_937954195.1 uncultured Dehalococcoidia bacterium | reverse complement strand
CGGTCGTACTCGCCCCACTGGTCGCGGGGCACCATCCACATGATCTCGAACTCGTTGCCGTCCGGGTCCTTCCCGTAGAGCGACTTCGTCGCGCCGTGGTCGCTCTGTCCGCCAAGCGCGCCAAGGCTGGCGAGCCGCTCGCGCATCACCGCCAGGTCCTCGATGCGCTCGACCTCCCACGCGAGGTGGTAGAGCCCGACCCGGCCCTGCTCCGGACGCGGCGCATCCGGGCCCACCGAGAACAGGCCAAGGTCGTGGTGGTTATCGGACCCTGCGGCGCGCATGAACACCGCCTGCCCGTTCATGTCCTGGATCACCTCGAAACCGAACGCCTCCCGGTAGAACTCCGAGGCCTTGCGGGCGTCGCGCACATAGAGCACTGCGTGGTTAAGCCGCTTGATGGTCGTCATGGTCGTGTTCCTTCCGATGCTCCGCCCGCATCTACTTACTTCTTATAAGTAAGATACCTCTCGTTGGTTGCAAAGTCAACAACTAGAGAAGCCCCTTGCTCGCGAAGACCGCCGAGAGCGTGCCTGCTGTCCCTTCCGTGCATGATTCGAACCGGAAGCCCGCCCGCTGGAGCAGTCCGCGATATTCCGCGAGCGTCCGCTCCTTGCCACCTGACGTCAGCATGAGTTCGACATCTCCAAGCAGCGTTTCTCTCGGCGCCGAACCGCTTTCAGGAAGGAGTGTTTCCAGCAGCGCGGCCCGCGCCCCGGGTGGCATCTGCGCATGGCACTCGGCGAGGAGGTCCACCGCAGCCATGTCATCTCGCTCTCGGACCACCCCGGCCAGCACGTACAGCTGCCCACCTCCGGGCACCTTCACACCGGAGCCCCACGCCTGGAAGCGGACCCGTTCGCCCAGTGGCGCCAGCGACTCCAACGACCATTCCTCCGCCAGCCCCGAATCACACGCGAATCCGCGCAGTCCGGTGCGATTCTTCAGGAGGGCGGTCAGCAAGCTCGCAGAACCACTGCCCGCCACCACCACGCAACCCGCGGCGGGTAGCTGTTCGGCCAGCAATCCAGCGGCCTTCGCAAGCACCGGCCCGCGTTCCCGTGCCAGCCATGCGCCATTCCTCGCCTGGTCCACCGCGAAGCTCACGCCGTGGACCCGCTCGAACGCCGGTTGCCCCGTCTCCACCGAATAGAGAACGTCGCGCCACGCCTCCCAGGTGCGCATCGCCATGTTCAGGATCTGTAACCGGTAGCCGCCGGGGGCATCCATGGTCAGCGCGTCGCTGAGCGGTGTGGAAGCGAACCGGCCCCCGTCGCTCACCGCGAACACGCCATCCGCCACCAGGAACCGCATTAGCCGGTGCAATGCCTCCGGGTGCACCCCGGCCGAACTCGCAAGCAACGTCGAACTCCGCGGCCCATCCTTCACCATGTCGGGAATGCCCAACCGCACAGCGACATACAGCGCCTGCAGCCTCGCCGGGCCGAGCAAGATGTCTTCGATGCGCTCAGCCGGTGGCCGGCTTCGGCGCGCCACGCCTCACACCTCCGCCAGGAAGCCGCGCAGTGCGGACCGGAACTCCGCCGGGTGTTCCAGGTGAATCCAATGCCCACCTTCGATGACCGCCGTGCGCGCCGTTGGCGCCAGCGAACGCACCAGCGCGTGATAGTCCGGGTTCGGCTGGGCTTCGATCGTCAACGTCGGCTGGTTCGCGAAAGCACGGATCATGCGCTCGCCCATCACCTCGATCTCATCGAGCGTGTATTCGAACAGCACCGCCCAGAGCGCCGTGCCGGTCACCACCGGGGCGGCGTCCTTCATCCCCTGGACGAGCGCCCGGCCGCTCTCCGGCATCGCCGGGCTCACCATCGATTCGAACAACTGCGAACGGAACGCCATGTGCGTTTCCTCGCCCCGGATGAAGCCCTCGGCCGCTTTCATCTGCTCCGCGAACGGCCGCAGCGCCAGCGCCTGGTCCTCCACGACAATCGCACGCGCCCACCCGGGAAACCGCATCGCCGTGAACGCCGCCAGGAACCCGCCGAAGCTGTGGCCAACCAGTACGGGCCGTTCCACCCCCGCCGCCTCACACACAGCCACCACGTCATTCGAAAGCGCCTCCGGGAAGTACGCGTGGTCCCGCGGGAACCCCGACCCACCGTGTCCCCGCATGTCCGGGGCGATGCACCGGTACTCGCCAGCGAACTCATCGATGGTTGCCGTCCAGCTCGCCGCGGCGTCGCACCACCCGTGCAGGAACACGAGCGCGTCCCCTGCGCCCCGGTCCTCGTAGCTCAAGGTCACCGTGGGGCGCTCAAGTGTCGGCATCACGTGTACCTCCCGGGATTGCGTGGAGGCGCATCATAACGAGCCGCAGCCCACCCGTGTCGGGCCCGGTCGCGGCGCTGTGTCGCCCGCCACGCGCTGGAATCCGCCTGCCCCTTGACCTGCGCTATAGGCTGGCGCTCTGCCATAATGCGCGCCAATACCTTCGGAGTTCGTACATGGCATTCACCGTCAATCCAGAAAATTTCCGCTTCCCCGCCGAGTTCGCGAGCGGCGTCAAGGGCAAGCGCGTCCCCATCTCCGGCGCCGGCAAGGATATGGGCCTCGGCCAGTCCTTCGCCCTCGCCGCCGGCCTGAACGGCGCCGAAAGCGTCGCGGTTCACTTCCACAGCTCCTACAACGACGGCCTCGACCTCGCCGACTTCCTCCAGGCCCAGGGCGTGAACGCCTTCCCGCTCCAGGCCGACGTCACCAACGCAAACGATCTCTGGGCCACGCGCAGCTACGTCATCGACAAGATGGGCGGCATCCCCAACCTCGTCATCTGCAACTCCGGCCTCACCGAGACCGGCTACTCCTTCGGACGCTCCCTCCGCGAAGTCGAAGGCGAATCTATGGCCATGCGCCGCGCCCGCGTGCGCCAGGCGTTCATCAACAACCTCGCCGAAACCCGCGCCGTCCTCGATACCAAGATCGATGGCTTCATGGCGATGACCCACCTCTGGTCCGGCGAAGCCGTCTACGCCAACGAACCCCTCCAGATCGTCTACATCTCCTCCCGCCAGTCCATCGACCCGGGCCTGAGCGTGCCCGGCTACGCCATCGCGAACTGGGCCGTCCTCCAGCTGCCCAAGGTCCTCGCCGTCAACCTCGGCCGCTCGGCCGAACTCGTTTCCGCCTTCTCCGTCATGTACCCGTTCGTCCGCACCGGTATGACCAACGAGTACGCGGAGAACCCGAAGGTCTTCGGCCGCTGGCAGCCCCGCATGCTCGAAACCTACGAAGCCGCCGAGGGCTTCATGCAGCTCCTCGCCCAGCCGCCGGCCAGCACCAACATGGGCATGTACGAAGCGATGGTCGAAGAGGAGCCGGCCAAGGGCGACCGTGGCGTGAAGTTCACCTGGAAAGAGGTGAAGTTCAACATCGAAGAGACCCTCACCGATTTCAGCGCGAGCCGCCCCCTCGCCTTCGGGTAAGTCCGAAGGATTTGCCTGCAGAAATAAGGCCCCGGCCGTCACCGCCGGGGCCCTATCGTTTCGAGTCGGTGTGGGACGTACCCACTTTCCCC
>CALFYR010000095.1 GCA_937954195.1 uncultured Dehalococcoidia bacterium | reverse complement strand
CAAATCGTGACCGACGACCTGGACCTCCTGCTGGAAGCGCTGCCTCCGCGCATTGTCGAGGCGCTCCATTCGCAAGACCGCAGGACGGACCTGCTGGAAGTGGTGATGGACCTTGGGCGGCTGCCAGAAGCGCGCTACCCGGGCCGGGAAATCGTGCTCAGCCACGATGAGATTACTGAGGTCGATATCCAGTTCGTGATCGACCACATCGGCGATTTCGGCGAAGACAACCGCGCCGGCATCGAACGCACCCTCCACCGCATCAGCTGCATCCGCAACCGCCGCGGCAAGATCGTCGGCCTCACCTGCCGCGTTGGCCGCGCCGTCTACGGCACCATCCGCGTCATCGAAGACCTCGTCCTCGGTGGCCAGAGCATCCTCCTCCTCGGCCGTCCCGGCGTCGGCAAGACCACCATGCTCCGCGAAGTCGCCCGCGTCCTCGCCGATGACGCCAATAAGCGCGTCATCATCGTCGATACCTCGAACGAAATCGGCGGCGATGGCGATGTCCCTCACCCGGCCATCGGTGGCTCCCGCCGTATGCAGGTAGCCACCCCGCTCGCCCAGCACGCTGTCATGATCGAGGCGGTCGAAAACCACATGCCCGAAGTCATCGTTATCGATGAAATCGGCACCGAGCTCGAAGCCCAGGCCGCCCGAACCATCGCCGAACGCGGCGTCCAGCTCGTTGGCACCGCCCATGGCACCTCGCTCGAAAACCTCATGCTCAACCCGACCCTCGCCGACCTCATCGGTGGCATCCAGTCGGTCACCCTCGGCGACGAGGAAGCTCGCCGACGAGGCACCCAGAAGTCCATCCTCGAACGCAAAGCACCGCCCACCTTCGATGTCGTCATCGAAATCGAAAGCTGGCAGCGTGTGGCCATCCACAAGAACGTCGCCGAAACGGTCGATGCAATGCTCCGCGGATACAACCCACGCCCGGAAACCCGCCAGCTCGCAACCTCCGGCCGCATCGAGATCGTGGACAACGCCGCCCGCGAAGACGCTCGCGTGAGCGCCGGCGCCCAGCAGGTGCTTCAGCCATCCCGCCCAACCTGGGAACTCGGCCACCGTCGCGGCGGAGGGCACGTCCGCGACCGCCTGGCCGATCGGGGCGAACGTGAGCACCGCGATTCCTACCTCTTCGATGGCCGCTCTGAAGAGCGCATGACCGATGCGCCGGTCGCGACCGCACCAGCGCGAACGCTCAGGCTCTTCGCCTTCGGCATCCCCCGCCAGCGGCTTGAGCAGGCCGCGCGCTCCACCGGCGCCCCCATCGAACTCGTCGACGAGGTCGGCGAAGCCGACGCGCTCATCACCATGCGCAGCTACTACCGCAGCAAGCCCGCCGCCGTCCGCGAGGCCGAAGAACGCAACCTTCCCATGTACGTGGTGAAGAGCAACAGCGTCTTCCAGCTCGAACAGGTCATGCTCCAGCTTCGGCCCGGCGGTTCTGGCGGCGCTCGCGGTCCCCGCCGCGATCCCATGGTCGATGTCTTTCGCGAAACCGAAGAAGCCATCGCCCGCGTCATCGAGGAAGGACGCCCTATAGAGCTCGCCCCGGCGAACAGCTACGTCCGCCGCGTCCAGCACCAGCTCGCGACCCGCTACAACCTCGATAGCAAGAGCTCCGGCAAAGAGCCGCTGCGCCGCGTCCGCATCCTCCCCATGGATGGCCAGGGGATTTGAGCCGCGGCCGGTTCATCGTCTTCGAAGGCGGCGAGGGCTCTGGGAAGAGCACCGCATCCCTCGCCGTCGTCCGCCGCTTCGAAGAAGCTGGCGTTCCCGTCCTGCACACGCGTGAACCCGGCGGCACGCCCGCCGGCGAACTCGTCCGTGGCATCCTCCACGAACCACTTACACCGTGGGCCGAACTCTTCGCCTTCCTCGTCGCCCGCGCACAGCTTGTCGCCACCGTCATCCGGCCTGCCCTCGAAGCCGGGACCACCGTCGTTTGCGACCGTTACTCGCCCAGCACCTTCGCCTACCAGGTCCACGCCCGGGGACTCGATGCAGTCGCCGTTCGCACCGCCAACAACTACGCCACCGGCGGCCTCGAACCCGACCGCGTCATCTATCTCGACATCGCTCCCGAAATCGGCCTCGCCCGCAAACACGGCGAAGAAGAAGCCATCCGCACGGGCCTCGAAAACCTTGAATTCCACCGCAAAGTCCGCGAAGGCTACCTCCTGCAGGCCCGCGCCGCTGCCGACCGCTGGTCCGTCATCGACGCCGCACTCTCCCCCGAAAACGTAGCCCAATCCGCCTGGTCCGCCGCCACTCAGTCCTGACCCGCAGCACCGGGCACTCGGCACTCGGCACTCGGCACCGGGCACTCGGCACCGGGCACTCTAGTAGTGAATCCCCCTCCCCACACCTCCACCAACCGCCACCGCATCCCCATTAATCGCGACCGAAAGCGGCGACGCCAGGAACACCACCACGTGCGCAACCTCGGCGGACGTAATGATTCGCCGCGTCGAATTCCCCTCCGCCATCTGCGCCTCCACCTGCTCCAACGGCAACCCGCTAGCCTGCGCCCGGGCCGCCACCACACCCTCCGTCGCCTCCGTCCGAGTCAACCCCGGATGCACCACCGTCACGTTAATCCCCTGCGGTCCCAGCTCGTCCGCCAGGTTCTTCGTCATCGCCGCAACAGCCACGTTCCGCATCGAACCGATGGTGGAACCGGAACTTCGTGCCGCCAGCCCGCTGATATTGATAATCCGCCCCCAGCCATTCGCGGCCATGTGAGGGGCCGCCTCTCGCGCACACCGCAGATACCCCATCACCTTCACGTTCATGTCGTCCCAGAACGCATCGGTCGTGATCTCCGCCAGCCTCGGGACCCGTCCCTGCCCACCCGGCTTCGCCGCCGAATTCACAAGAATGTCCACGCCGCCCAGCTCATCCAGCACCCGGCCCATCATGCCCCGCACGGAATCATCCGAGCCCGTATCCGCCGAGATCGCCACAACCTTTCCGCCTAGAACGCCGAGCTCTGAGGCCGCATCTTTCAGCCGCGCCTCGTCCCGCGCCACGATTGCGACATCAACGCCTTCAGCCAGCAGTTGTCGCGCTATCTCCTTCCCGATTCCCCTGCTACCGCCCGTAATCAGTGCTCGTTTTCCGGTGAGTTGTAAGTCCATCCCCGGATTGTGTTCGTCGCGGGTGAAGGTGTCGAACGGCTAGGTCCTCGGCAACGTGAACGCCGCGTTCGCCGCCGCCCCGGCAATCCCCGCATCGTTCCGCAGGCTCGCCGGCACCACCCGCACCGAGGCCCGGATGAGCGGCACGAACTTGTGCGCCTTCTTGCTTACGCCGCCACCAAGAATCACCAGCTCCGGCGATGCCGCCACGTCCAGCTGTTCGATGAAATTGCTCAGGTCTTTCGCCCACCGGCCCCAACTCAGCTTCTTCTTCTCGCGCACCGAATTCGCCACTCGCTCCCCTGCGGGCTTGCCACGCACATGCAACCCACCGAGCTCAATGTTCGGGATCAGCCGGCCGTTATGGATGAGGCTCGTTCCCACTCCTGTCCCCAGCGTCACCACCAGGATCGTCCCCTGGACCCCACGTCCGCTCCCATAAAGCACCTCCGCCAACCCTGCCGCATCACCGTCGTTAATCACCGCGACCGGCCGTTCAAACTCCTTCGAAAACGCCGCGATAACGTCCGCGTACTGCCACTCGCCCGCCAGGTTTACCGCCGAAAGCGCCATCCCTCGCCGCAACGCCGCCGGGAAGCCGATCCCCAGCGGAAGGTTCGCCTCCGCGTCGAGTTCGCGCACCAGCTCGTGCACGGCGTTCGTAACGGCCTTGATCGTCGCGGGCTTCGGCGTCGCCATCGCGATCCGCTCACCTTCCAGCTGCC
>CALFYR010000094.1 GCA_937954195.1 uncultured Dehalococcoidia bacterium | reverse complement strand
TAGCCGACCTGCAGGACCACCTTGCCGAAATTCGCGTTGCTGGCC
The DNA here is from genome assembly GCA_937954195.1 of uncultured Dehalococcoidia bacterium. Classification (GTDB taxonomy): domain Bacteria; phylum Chloroflexota; class Dehalococcoidia; order Tepidiformales; family Tepidiformaceae; genus Amarobacter. The sequence continues at coordinate 3,832 of CALFYR010000094.1, read as the reverse complement.
ATGTATTCCTGGGCCGCCGCCGCATCGCTGAGGGGATAGATGCGGTCCACCACAACCTTGATTCGGCCGCTGGCGATGTGGGGGACGACACTCTTCTCGAACGCGCGCGTCGCGTACGCCTTCTCTTCCATCGCGCGGGCACGAAGCGTGGTCCCACGGATCTGCAACCGCTTCTGTAGCAACGCCCCGAGATTCGCCTGCGTGGCCGTCCCGCCCATCAGGCCAACGATCACCATGCGGCCCTTCGGAGCCAACGCCTTCATGTTCCGCTCCCAGTAGTCAGCGCCAATCACATCGAGTACGACGTCGACGCCCCGGCCCGCGGTTGCGTTCAGCACTTCGTCCGCGAAGTCCTGCGTGCGGTAGTTGATGCCAACGTCCAGGCCGAGGGCTTTCGCCTGCGCGAGCTTGTCGTCTCCGCCCGCGGTACCGAGAACCATCCCGGCGCCCATGACCTTCGCGACCTGGATCGCGGCGACACCAACCCCGGAACCGGCCGCGTGGATGAGCACCGACTCGCCGGCCGCAAGGTCGCACTGCAGCAATGCGTCGTGGGCGGTGATGAACACCTCCGGCGTCGCGCCGGCTTCGGACCACGAGAGCACAGTAGGCACCTTAACCGCCAGCCGGTGGTGGACCGCGATCAGTTCAGCGTAGCCGCCACCCGCGGCGATCCCCATTACCCGGTCTCCCACGGCAAAGCCCTGAACTCGCTCGCCGACGCCAACGACCTCCCCGGCGTATTCGAGGCCCGGGATTTCGTGCGCCGGCCGCGGACCCGGCTGAGGATAGCCCCCGGCGCGTTGGAGCAGGTCCGCGCGGTTCAGCGCGGTTGCCTTAATCGCCACGAGCAGGTCGTCGGGTCCGGCCACGGGGTCCGGGACATCCATGTACCGCAGGACCTCGGGCCCGCCTGGCTGCGTGATAACGACGGCTTTCATGCCGGTACTCCTCGGGCGGGAGATTCATCGCGAATGGTGAGCCCCGCCTTCTTCAGCAGCGGAAGCACCGTTTCTCCGAACCGTGTCGCCTCGGTGTGGTGGGGGTAGCTCGAGAGGCAGAGGTTGGTGGCCCCGAGCTCGATGTACTCCATCAGGGTCTCGGCGACCTGCTCGGCGCTGCCCACAATCGCAACGCCCGTGCCGGGACGGGCAACGGTGAGCCCACTCCAGAGCCGCTCGCCAACCCTGAACCCTTCGGCGCTGGAGAGTTCCTTCATCCGGGTGTTCGCCTGCGACTGGTTCCACATGTTCGCGATGGAAGCCTTCAGGTTCTCCGGCGTGTTTTCGATGAGCGCGTTTGCCGCGGCCCAGGCTTCTGCCTCCGTGTCCCGCACGATGACCTGGGCCCGAAGCCCGAGTTCAAGCGAATCGGCACGGCCGAAGCTCGCCGCCGACTCCTTCGCCCGGTCGTACAGCCCGCGAATCTGCTCCGGCGTATCGAGCCAGGCCAGGTAGACATCCGCATGCTTGCCGCAGATCTCCATCGCCGCCGGCGAGATGCCGCCTAGGTAGAACGGAGGGTGCGGCTTTTGCACCGTGAACGGTCGGATCGCCCCGTGCTCTACCCGGAAGAAGTCGCCATCGAACTCAACGGGGTCTCGCTCGGTCCACAGCCGCTTCATCAGCGTGACCGTCTCGTCCATCACCGCATAGCGGTCGTCGTGGCCGTAGAAGAGCCCCTCAGCGGCTTCCTCAGCGCCGCCCGGCCCCGCGATAAGATTGATGTACACCCGCCCGCCGCTCAGCTGGTCGAACGTGCTGATCATCTTCGCCATCGTTGCCGGCTGGATGTAGCCGGGCCTGGCGGCCACCAGCATCGTGAGGTGCTCCGTCTTCGCCGAAATCATGCTGCAGGTGACCCAAGCCTCGTAGCAGTAGGTCTGGACCGGCACGAGCGCGTAGCTGAACCCGGCGGCCTCCGCCGCTCGGGCCACCGCCACGAAGTGCTCGAGCGAGGGCGGATAGGTCTTTTCAGGTACGCCAAAGGCGGCCGTATCGCCGGAGGTGGGGATGAACCAGCCGAGCTTGATGGCCGTCGTAGTCATTGGCGCCTCGCGGTAGGTGGGGTGCGCCCGAGTATACGGAATCGCTCCCGGCGCCGTCCGCCCGCGCCTACGGCTGGTAGCGGTAGCCCACTCCCCAGACGGTTTGTATCGCTTCGGACCGCAGGCCCAGCTTGCGCCGGAGCCGCTGCACGTGCGTATCGATGGTCCGGTCGGTGACTTCGAAGTCGTTTTTCCAGATGCGGTCGAGCAGCTCCTCGCGGCTAAACGGCTTGCCGGGGGACGAAGTCAAAAGCGCCAGCAGATCGAACTCCCGCGGCGTGACGTCGATGGCTTCGCCGTCGACCAGGACATTGCGCATCTCGACGTTGACGGCGATGGGTTCGAAGGGCGGCGGATCGATCGGAGCAACATCCGGACCATCGATGGTGATGAGCGCCTCGTCAGGCCGCACCTTGCTGAAACCGAAATACACATAGGCATGCGCCGCGACGGCGATTCCCCACCCAATGGCCGGCCAGAAGAACCAGCTTCGGCCTGTGAACATGGAGTCGATCACGAAGAGTCCGACCGTGGTGACCGCGTAGGTTGCCGCGTGCGCGCCAAGGTGGCCCCATAGCAGGTATCCGGTATGGAACGCGATGGCGATTCCCCAGGCCCAGGCCGGCCACAGCACCCACCAGTGACCTGGCGTCGTCGCGCCGTTGATGAAAACGAGCGCCACCATCGTGACCGCGTAGAGCGCAAGGTGGGCCTGCCACAGCCGCAGCTGGACGAACCGCACGCGCTCGCCGTGCTCATCCAGTGGCTTCGTGCCGTAGCCCTGCCACGCGATGGCGGAGATCACCGCCCGGTCGAAGCCCGGCGTGGCGCCCTCAGGACGCGCCGTGCCATCCGATTGCAGGAAGAAGGTGACGATCTTGCCGGCGGCCCACCCGGTCAGGTTGATAACGTGAAGCGAAGGCACAACCAGCAGAACGCCGAGCAGCGAACAAAGCAACGCTTCGCGCATCGTATCGATGCGCCAGCCGGGCCCGAGCTCCGGACCCTCGCCGATCCAGTAGGTGATTGGCATGTGGATGAGCGCGAACGTCTGGCCGAGCGTCGACCAGGCGATGCAAAGCGCGGCCGTCCCGGTCGCGAAGCTGACGAACCCGAAGGCAAGCGCACGCCAGGTGTACTGGTTGCCGAACCGTCCCTTGATGCGGGACCACTGCCACACGTTGCCGTGCTCGCGATCGAATGGGAGCGGCCGGATTTCCGTCCGTAGCAGGGCGTTCGCCAGGAGACGGTGCACCTCCGCGGCATAACACCAGCCGAACATGGTGAGGATGAGGAGCGGAATGCCCGCGAGCGTGATGGCCAGGCCGGCGCCCGTCGCGATGAGCGTAACGAGGGCGACGAAGACGGCGAGTCCAAGTGGGAACGAAAGCAGCACATAGAGCAGGCGCGCGTACGTCTGCCATCGCGTTGCGACGCCAAAGAAGGCCTGGAGAACGGTGCGCCTGCGCGCCGGCTGTTCCACCTGAGGCTCCTTCGTGTCCTGGATACCTTCCAGGCGTTCCGAAGTCAGCATACGGCGAATCCCCATTTCCCGAACTACCCGGAATGCTAGGTTCGGCGGTCGAATGCAGTCCCGGCGAAGCTGTCACAAATGTGTCACAACGCCGTCTCTGCAAACGCCCGGGAACCGGAAAAGGTTCCGTGGTCAGCGTGAACGGCCGGTCAACCGAGTGTGACGGACGTCACACTTTCCTGGCGGTGGCAAAGTTCGCCGCGGGGTGGTTGACTACGCGCCCACAGGAGGAACACCCATGCCCGAACAAC
>CALFYR010000093.1 GCA_937954195.1 uncultured Dehalococcoidia bacterium | reverse complement strand
AAGCTGTTGACCACGGACGATGGGCGGGCGTGGACGGACTTCGTTGCGACAGCGCGGCAGGTTCGGGACGGGAGCTGGAGCTACGAAGCGTGGGCCTTGCGAGGCATGGTGCGGTGGATCCGGAGGTATGGGCGGAGTGGGTACGAGTACGAGGTGGTCGAAGTCGTGGGTCAGAACCCGCTGGAGGCGCAGGACCACCGCGCGCTGAGCACCTACGAGGACGAGATGGCCGCCGCAGGCAACCCGGACGACGTGCAGCGGGCATTCGTGCCGCTGGAGAAGGTGACCTATCCCTTCGCCTACGAGCGGATTTCGCAGCTCTTCGATAGTCCGAACGCGCCGGACCTGGTGGTGAACCCGAAGAGCTACGCCTACGGACGCCAGCCGGGACAACATGGGGCATTGGATGTGGTGCAGTCACGTTCGCCGCTGGTGTTTTCGGGGCCAGGAGTGAAGCGGGGCGAGTTCGTGGCAGCTGAGAGCAAGCAGGTGGATATCGCGCCCACTATCGCGCACCTCATGGGGTTCCCACTCATCGACGGGAAGGACGCAAGCGGACGGACAAGCAGCGAACGCGGCGTGGCACCGGACGTGTACCTGCAGCGACAGGACGGCCGCGTGCTGGAAGAGGTGCTCGACCCGGCGAACGGCAAACCGGAGCAGGTGTACATCATCCTGCTGGATGGACAGTCGCATACGGAACTGCGCCTGCGGCTGGAAGAAGACCCGGATTCGATCCCGAACCTGCGCCGGCTCATCAACCGGGGGACCATGCTGCGGTATGGGAGCGTGACGAACTTCCCGAGCATCACGTGGCCCAGCCACAACGCCATCGGCACGGGCGCGTGGAGCGGCCACCACGACATCGTGAACCCGAGCTACTACCTGCGAGAAACGCAGGAGACGGTCTCTCCGCAGGGCCAGCAGTTCGATACCGCGCGGTTCCTTGGACCGGGCGTGGAAACCCTGTACGAAGCCTTCCACCGCGTGTACGGCGAATGGGACGGGTCGAACGGGGCGTTCACCGCCTCGGTGAATGAACCCTGCACGCGCGGGGCGACGCACGCTTCCCTGGAACGCCGGTTGGTGGGCGACCGAGGTCAGCTCATCATGCTGACGAAGGAGACCGAGCACGAAATTAACCCGCGCTGGTTCCAGGAGCTCGAAGACGACGGCCACAAGCTTCAGGGACAGATCGACAACCGGGCCCTGGCCCAGGCGCGGCAGTTGTTCCTGGATGAGAGCCACCCGACGCCGAAGTTCGTCTACCACGAGTTCGCGCAGCCCGACTCATCGGCCCACGACTATGGCCCGCACCACGAAGGCGCACGCGCCGCGCTGGATGAGACGGATGTCCGGATCGGCCATCTGCTGCGGACGATTGAGGAGCGCGGTCTGTTCGAATCGACGCTGTTCGTGATTACGACGGACCACGGCATGGCGACGCAGGACGTTTCGCTACGCGCGAACCCGGCGCGTATCCCTCAGCGGGATGGCATGGCGGCGGTCACGACCGAGCCCCTGATCTATCT
>CALFYR010000092.1 GCA_937954195.1 uncultured Dehalococcoidia bacterium | reverse complement strand
CCGTTGCGCAGCGCCGTCTCCGGCAGGAGCGCCACCGGGTACACCGTCAGGCTCGTCCCGATCGCGAGGAAACAGTCCGCGCTCGCGGCGGCGTCTTCCGCCCGCTCCAGGTCATCCCGCACGAGGTTCTGCCCGAAGGAGATCGTCGCCGATTTCAGGATGCCCCCACACGTCCGGCAGGGCGGATCGTCCTCGCCGCCACGCACGCGCGTCAGCACGCGCTCGATTGGACCGCGTTCGCCGCAGCCCATGCACACGAAATCCCGCACCGTCCCGTGGATCTCGATCATGCGCCCCATCGAGTTCCCCGCCTTGATGTGCAGGCTGTCGATGTTCTGGGTGATCAGCGTGTGCAGCTTGCCCTTCTGCTCCAGCGCCGCGAGCGCAAGGTGCCCGGCGTTCGGCGCGGCATCGGACCATGCCGGCGTCGATATCCGGTTCCGCCACGCGTTCACCCGCACCTCGCGGTTCGCGAGGTAGTTCTGGATGTTCGCCGCCTTTTCGGCGCCAGGGTTCTTGGTCCAAACGCCCTGTGGCCCACGGAAGTCCGGTATCCCGGATTCGGTGCTGATTCCGGCGCCGGTCAGCACCACCGTACTGGTGGCTGCGCGTATCCAGCCGGCCACTTCATTGATCAGTTCGTCTTCGGTCATGTGTGTCACGTTACCGGTGTCCGTAATGTTTGCAAAGATTTCGACATCGGTATTGACGCGTGATTGTCGTGCGCAGTACTTTCCCCGCGCGCAGGGCGCTATTCCGCTCGTAGCCCCTGCCATTGACTCGCCGCAGACCTTGTCTACGGCCGCGAAGGCCCGGTGTCCGCTCCACCGGGCCTTCCCTTATTCCGCGGATTTCGGCCCGTTCGGCCCGCCGCTCAGGGCCCTTCGCTCGTCCCGCAGCCACCCTCCAACGCCTCAAGATCGCGCCATGGCTCAGCTTGAAACACCCCCACGCACCTACGAGGTCGAACTCGTCGACCTGCCCCGCCAGCCGTACGTCGCCGTGCGCGCCACCATCCGCATGAGTGAGATTGGCGAACGCATGGGCGGATTGTTCGAACAGCTCTTCGGTTGGCTCGCGATGCACCAGGTGCCGCCCACCGGGGAACCTTGGAGCCGCTACCTCGCCGTCGGCCCAGAAGAGGTCGAGGTGGAAGTGGGTGCACCGGTGGCCGCCCCGGTCGCGGTGAATGGGTCAGTGATCTCCGGCGTGCGTCCGGCATGCTCCGCCGCCCGCACCCTCCACATCGGCCCGTACGACACGCTCGAATCCGCCTACACGGCCGTCATCGAATGGGTCGCCGCCCAGGGCAAGGCCGTCTCCGGCGCGATGTGGGAGGTCTACGAGACCGACCCCGGGATTGAACCCAACCCGGCGCGCTGGCGCACCTGGGTCTATTACCCGGTCTAGTACCCTACATCACCAGCCCTAACCTCTGGACGAGCGGCCCGGTTCGCTCAAAGTCCATCTCGCATCCGAAACCAGCGGCCAACGCCACGAGCTGTTGGGGTTCGGCAAGTTCCGGTCGGAAGTGCAACTGGCGGAACGCCTCTTCGAGTCCGCCGGGCAAGATGAGTTCGAGGATGCGGGCGGGAGTATCGCCGTCGTTCCAAAACGTATGCCACTGGCCCCGCGGCTTCACGATCAGGTCACCGGCCACCCCGTGGACCACCTC
>CALFYR010000091.1 GCA_937954195.1 uncultured Dehalococcoidia bacterium | reverse complement strand
TGATCTGGCGGAGGTTGTCGGCGATACCCTGGGCGGCCGGATCGACTTCGGCGATCCCGAGCGCGCCCAGGAGGAGCGCGGGCGGGAAGGCGTGGAACATGTGCTCCACGAGCGCCAACTGGTCCGGGCTGGCCTTGCCGAGGATTTCGAGAAGCGCCGGGCGGTCGGCTTCGTTCGAAAGCGTTTCGACGCGCTCACGCATGGCGGGGATGTTGACGGGCTGGATCACGCCATCGACGAAGGTGTCGATTTCGCTGACATGCATCCAGACATCGCCGTGGACGGGCGTGATGTTGGGATCGACGATGGCGACCGTTCTCTTGCAGCGTTTGGCGTAGGACTTTCGCTGCCACATGTGCGGGCCAAAATGCACGTAGCCGGCCGAATTCGGTGGGCTGCACGGGGTCAGGAAGACATCCGGCATGCGGGCCTCGTCGCGCCCCATATCGTGCGCCTTCATACCGAGCATGAACGTGTTCGGAAGGTAGGTCGCGATCTTGGCGTCGTGCGCCGGGCGCATCCCATCGCCGATGAAGATCTCGATTTCGCGCTCGCCCTTCACGTTCTCCGGGTTGAACAGTTCAGGGGCGGATGGCGCGAGCGTCCTGATGCTGACGTTGTCGAGCTTTTGCGAGCGGGCGACGAAGGCCTGGATCAACGGGCCGGGGCAAACAATCGTGATGGCGACGAGGTCGCCGCTTTGAACGACTTCGAGCGCCTCGTCGAGGCTCTTGCAGCGGGATTGAAATTCGTCTCGCCAGTTCTGGTAGCGGGTTGTCATAGGGGCACCTCGGATACGGGCTGTCTCGGGCACCGGATTCTACGGGAGCCGAACGGTATTCGCTCCCTGCGAGCGTTCAATTGCTCTGCTAGACTCCCGCCCCACATGTGAGGAAGCCGCGATCAGCGGCGGAGGGGACGCATGCAGGCACTCGACAATGTGAGGATTCTCGACCTCACGCACCACATCGCCGGGCCTTACGCCACGCGGCTCTTCGGCGGCGTGGGGGCAGACGTCATCAAGGTTGAACGGCCGGGCGGAGACATCACACGGAGCTACGGACCGTACAAGGGCAATCAGCCCCACCCGGAACGCAGCGGCCTGTTCTTCTACCTGAACTGCGACAAGCGGTCGGTCGTCCTCGACCTGAAGACGGCGGCGGGCAGGGAAGCGCTGGCGGCGCTGGCCAGGACGGCCGACATCGTGGTGGAGAACTATGCCCCGGGGAAGCTGGATGCCCTGGGCGTGGGATATGACTTCTTTCAGCAGGTTAAGCCCGGACTTCCGGTTATATCGATTTCGAACTTCGGGCAGACGGGGCCATACCGTGACTACCGGCTGACCGAACTACCGCTCTATGCCTTCGCAGGCGAGATGTACTCGATGGGCGTCACCGAGCGCGAACCGGTGAAAATGGCCGGCACGGCGGCGCTGTTCGAATCGGGAGCGGCGGCATCGGTGGCCATCTTTGGCGCGCTGTTCGCATCGAAGCGGTTTGGCATCGGCCAGCACGTGGACATCTCGCTCGCCGAGACCCACTTCGGTGGGGTGGACCGGCGGCACGCGACCGCCATCGCCTTCCAGTTCGCCGGGCGGCGAACCATGCGCGCGGCATCGGCCGGGGCCGGCATGCCCCAGGGCATCTACCCGGTGGCGGATGGTTATGTGGAATTTGTGAACGCCGCCATTCGGCCCGACCGCGTGGACGACATGATCGGTTATCCAGAGTGGAGCCAGGACCCGAAGTACAAGGACCCGGCGCAGCGGATGGATCCCTTCGTCATCGAAGAGTGGAACGCCAACTTCCTCGGCTGGTGTTTGGAGCGGACCAAGCGCGAGGTCTGGGCGGAGGCGCGACGGGCGAAAGTCCTTTGCGGGCCGCTCTTTACGATGGAAGACCTGTTCGAGGACTCCCATTTCCGCGACCGGGGCTTCTGGGACCACATCGAACACAGCGAACTGGGCGAAGTTGAAGTTCCCGGGCGCCCATTCATCATGGCCGCGGGCGGATGGGAGATGCGGCGACCGGCGCCGCTCCTTGGTCAGCACACCGTGGAAGTGCTCCGCGAGGTGGGGTTGAGCCAGCCAGAGATTGACGCGGCGACCGGAATGGAGGTGGCCCGATGAGCCCGAAACCACTCGAGGGCGTCCGCGTTATCGACCTGTGTGTCGTCTGGGCGGGGCCGTTCGCGACGATGCTGCTGGCCGACCTTGGCGCAGAGGTAATCAAGCCTGAGAACCCGTTCGTGTTCCAGCCTATGACCCGCGGCGCGATGGCCCGGCCACCACAGATGGTGGCCGACAGGGCCGCGGCCTGGGCCGGCGGAATGCCCGGCGGCAAAGTGGGCGAACACCCGTGGAACTACAGCCCCACCTTCGTCAGCCTGTACCGCAACAAGCGGTCCTTCACGGTGGACCTGCGCCGGCCCGAAGGGCTCGGCATTTTCCGGCGGCTGGTGGCGGAATCAGACGTCATCTACGAGAACAACGCCGTGGGCACGCTTGAAAAGCTGGGCATCACCTACGACTGGCTGAAGGAAGCGAACCCGAAAATCATCATGGTTCGCGTCCCCGCCTACGGACTGACCGGTCCGTACGCGAACGCACGCGCCCTTGGGGTGCACCTCGAAGCGGTGATGGGCCACACCCTACTGCGGGGCTACGACGACGCCGACCCTTCTTCGAACACTGCGATCTATTCCGGCGACTACCTTGCCGGGGCGCAGGGGGCGTTTGCAGTGATGACCGCTCTCTGGCATCGGGACCGGACCGGCGAGGGGCAACTCATCGAGATAGCCCAGGCGGAAAACGCCGCGCCGATGTTCACGCAGGCGATCATGGACTACAGCCTCAATCGCAACGTCCAGACCGCCATCGGCAACCGGGATGTCCATGGACGGTTCCCCTGCGGTGTGTATCCGGCAAAGGCCGAAGGCGATGCGACCACCATGCAGGACCGCTGGATAGCTATCCACTGTGAAAACGACGAGCAGTGGCAGGCGCTCAGCAGGGCGATGGGCTCCCCCGCGTGGGCGCAGGATGCGCGTTTCGCCACGAACGAGGGCCGTGCCGAGCATTACCGCGAGATCGACGCCGGCATCGCGGCATGGACCGCGGAGCGGGACGACTACCAGCTGATGCACGACCTCCAGGCAGCGGGAGTTGCCGCGGCGCCCGTGCTCGAGTCGTCCCGGATGTTCGATGACCCCCACCTCCGCGCGCGCAACTTCTTCCGGACGCAGACCCAGGAGGACGCAGGCACACACGAATACGTGGGCCCGCTGTGGCAGATGCCCGCGACGCCGGTGGAGTACTACCAGCCGCCGGTGATGTTCGGCGAGCACAACGAGTACGTGTACCGCGAGGTGCTCAAGGTTTCGGACGGAGAGTGGGACGCGCTGATGGCGGGTGGCCACATCGCGATCGAGTACGACGCGAGCGTGCCGTGAACGGCATTCCGAGCCTGTACGACGAGTACGCGGACTGGTTCCACCTGCTCACCGCGCCGGAAGACTACGCCGAGGAGGCGGACTACTACCTCGGCATTATGTCGCGCGTCATCGGGCACGAGCCACGCAGCCTGCTCGAACTCGGATCGGGCGGCGGGAACAACGCCTCCCACTACAAGCACCGCGTGCCTGATGTGGTGCTAACGGACCTTTCAGAATCGATGCTGGCTATCAGCAAGAGCATCAACCCGGAGCTCCCGCACATCCAGGGCGACATGCGCACGGTGCGAGTTGGCCGGCAGTTCGAGGCGGTGTTTGTGCACGACGCCTGTTCGTACCTCACGACCGAGGAGGACATTCGCCTTCTCGCGGCGACCGCGTGGGAGCACTGCCTGCCCGGCGGCGTCGCGATCTTCTGCCCGGACAACACCGCCGAGAACCTGGACTTCGACACGGACTCGGGCGGGCACGACGGCGACGGGCGGGCGTTGCGCTACCTCGAGTGGTCGTACCCGGGGCCACCGGGGACGTACGTGTTC
>CALFYR010000090.1 GCA_937954195.1 uncultured Dehalococcoidia bacterium | reverse complement strand
CGGCCTTCTGGCATGCCCAGCGGAACAGCTCGCTCGCCGTGGGATACGGGTGAATCGTGCTTGCGACCTGCCGCGCGGTCAGCCCGTGCTGAATCGCCAGGCATGCCTCGCCGACGAGCGTGCTCGCCCGGTCGCAGATGAAGTGCGCGCCGAGCAACGCTCCCGAATCCGCATCGGCGATCACCTTCGCGAACCCCGCGGTAGCCGCTGTCGTCCGGAACCAATCGAGCTCGCCCGCCTCCAGGAAGCCGACCTTCACGTTGTGTCCTCCGCGGCGGGCCTGCTCTTCCGTCATGCCAGCGTGCCCGATTTCGGGGTCGGTGAAGATCGCCCACGGCACGATCGCGTCCGGGATGGCCTGGCAGTCGTCGTCCTGGATGTGCCGCGCGATGTGGTGCGCCTGGTAGCTGGCGTAGTGCGTGAACTGGAACTTCCCGGTTACGTCGCCCGCGGCCCACACACCCGGCAGGTTCGTCCTTCCGCAAGGAGAAATCTCGATGAACCCCCGGCGGTCCAGGTTCAGCCCTAGCTCCGCGAGGCCGCGCGGCACCTGCGGCTCGCGGCCGGCGGCCACCAGCACCTCGTCGAACGCGGTCGTTCCCGCCTCCGTCTCCAGTTCGACTCCCCCGGTCGCGGCCCGGCTGACCGCGTTGACTTTCGCGCTGGTCTCGATGCGAACGCCCTCCTCCCGCAGCAGCCGCTCGATTTCGGCCGAAACCTCCGGCTCCTCCAGCGCCCCGATGCGCGGCAGGGCCTCGAAGAGGGTGACCTTCGCCCCGAGCCGGTTCAGTGCCTGTCCGAGTTCGAGTCCGATCGGGCCGCCGCCGATGACGGCCAGCCGTTCCGGCAATGCGGGAATGCTGAAGATTTCGCGGTTGGTGAGGGGCCGCGCTTCCGCCAGGCCGGAAATCGGAGGAAGCCCCGGGCCTGTGCCCGTCGCGACCACCACGTCCCGGGCAGTCAGTGTCTCGTCTCCGACCTGCACCTCACGGGGGCCCTGGAAGACCGCCTCGCCCCAGAACAGCGTCACGCCGTCCTTCTCGAAACCGCCGTTGGGGTCATCGCCGCGCACGAGTGCCTGTGTCGCTCGAATGGCCGCGGTTACCTCCGGCCAGCTTTTCTGCTTCGCCTCACGGGCGAGGTGGATGAGCGCTTTGCTCGGGACGCACCCGTCGTTCAGGCACTCGCCACCGAGGTGCTTCTGCTCGATGACGGCGACGTTCTTCCCCCGCCGCCCGAGTGTTCGTGCGATGTTGTCTCCCGCCGAACCGTTGCCAATGACGATGAGGTCGAATTGCCGCGAAGTACCCATGCGACAAGCGTACGGGAG
>CALFYR010000089.1 GCA_937954195.1 uncultured Dehalococcoidia bacterium | reverse complement strand
CGCGCCCGTCACGCCTGGGAACCCGTTCCTAACGACCGCATTCCGCCCGACCTTGCCGGCCAGAAGATGACGGTGGTCGGCCTCGGTGCCATCGGCTCCGAAATCGCCCGCATCGCTCGTGCCATTGGTCTCGAAGTCACCGGCGTCCGCCGCAGCCCGCTCCGCGAAGGCGACCCCGTCGACCGCGTTGTGCCGCCGTCCGGCCTCCCCGAACTCGTGAAAGACACCGATTGGCTCGCCCTCGCCTGTCCCCTCACCGAAGAAACGCGCGGCATCATCAGCCGTGAAGTCCTCGCCAACCTGAAACCGGGAGCCCACATTCTCAACATCGCCCGCGGCGAAGTCGTCGATGAGCCCGCCATGATCGAGGGCCTCCAGTCCGGCCGCATCGCCGGAGCCTACCTCGACGTCTTCACCAACGAGCCCCTCGAACCCGAATCACCCCTCTGGGATATGCCGAACGTCATCATGTCGCCCCACAACTCCGCCGCGGCCCAGGGGAACGGCCACCGCGCCGCCCAGTACTTCCTCGAAAACCTCCGCCGCATGCACGCTGGCCAGCCCCTCGTGAACGAGGTCACCGGCTAGGTGACCTCCGAACTCGCGGTCTACGCCGCCCAGACACGCTGGCTGCTCGAACAATTCGACCAGCTACTGGGGGAACTGCCAGTCCAGACGCTGACGGCGCTCCCGCCCGCCGCGCTCGAAGGCAACTGCCTCCTCGCCATCGCGAAGCACGCCGCCGCGGTCACCGAGGTCTACGCCTTCGGTTTCGGCGCCGGCCTCCCCGTTGACCGCGATCGTTCTCAGGAGTTCACGTCCGCCGCCGCCGAACTACCGGCCACTCGAACGCGAATCCAGCATCTCGTCGCATCCCTGGAAGTCGCCTTCGGCCACGCCACCGCCGAGCGCCTCGACACGCCCTTCACACCGTCACGCCACCTCTACGGCACGGGCGAACCCCGCCGGATGACCCCCCGCGAAGCCATCGTCCAAAACATCCGCCACCTCGGCATCCACCTCGGCGAGGCGCGGCTGACGCGTTCGCTGCTCGGGGCTTAGTCGAGGGGCGGCGCTTCGGCGAGCGCCTCTTCCGCCTCCGCCGTCTCCTCCGCGTCGTTCATCTCGCTCATTCCGGCTGCCATCAACGTCGCCTGGAACGAGGCGATCGCAACCTCGATCTGCCCGTCGTCCGGGACCTTCGTCGTCAGCCCCTGCAACGCGATGTTAGGCGCGAACATCGCCTTCACCCACACGTTCCCCCCGAACTTCGCTCCGAACCGCAGGATCTCATAGCTCACGCCCGCCACTACTGGCATCAGCACAATCCTGGATGCCGTCCGCACCCACAACCCCTCATCCACCAGCAGGTCAAAGATGAAGAACGTGATGAGCGCCACCACCACCACAACCAACAGGAAGCTCGTCCCGCACCGCGTGTGCTCCTTCGGAAACGGCCGCACACTCTCGACGGTCAGCGGCTTGTTCGCCTCGAACGCATGGATCGTCATGTGTTCCGCGCCGTGGTACTGGAACACCCGTCTGATATCCGGCACCAACCCGATGAGCCAGATGTACCCCACGAACAGCACCAGCCGCAGCACGCCTTCCACGGCCACAATCCAGAACCGGTGCACGTCGAAAGCTTCCAGCAGGTTCGCGATCAGGATCGGCCCGGCGAAGAAGATGACGACCACGAACCCGATCGCCAGCGCCATCGTTCCCCAGAACACGCTCTCCGGGAACTCCGTCTCCTTCCCGTCCTTGTCCTCTTCCTCGAAGGCAATCTTCGAAGCGAAGTTCAGCGCCCGCATGCCCAGCGCCATCGTCTCCCACAGCACCACCACGCCGCGCAGCCCGGGGATGCGCCGGCTCCGCCCCGTGTAGATGCCCTTGAGCTGCTCGGAATGAGTCACAATGTGACCCTTCGGGTGCCGCACCGCCACCGCCATGTGCTCAGGTCCGCGAATCATCACCCCTTCGATCACGGCCTGCCCGCCGTAATACACCTGGGCTACGCGGTCTTCCGCCTCTTCCGCCATGCGTTCCTGTCTCCCGTCTCCGGATAGCAAACGGGGGCGCACATGGCGCCCCCGGATTGGGTCTTCGGTTGTGAGCCCGGCCTAGCCGCGCTGGAACCGGCGGTTGAACCGCTCGACGCGGCCCGCAGTATCGACGATGCGCTGCTCACCCGTAAAGAACGGGTGGCAAACGTTGCACACGTCCAGGTGCATCGCAGCCTTCGTCGACCGCGTCTTCACTTCATTGCCGCACGAGCAGTGAATGGTTGCTTCCTGGTAGTTGGGGTGGATTCCGGCCTTCATGGTCCCTTCCTGACTTAACCTTCCAGTGCGTAAACGCTGATCTTCTTGCGCCGGCCCTTCGCGAACGGCTCAAACTTCACCGATCCATCGATGAGCGAGTAGATCGTGTAGTCCTTGCCCAGGCCGACATTGTTGCCGGGGTGGAAGCGCGTGCCGCGCTGCCGCAGGATGATGCTGCCCGGCTTCACCACTTCGCCGTCGAAGTGCTTCACGCCCAGCCGCTGACTGTTGCTATCGCGCCCGTTCTTGGAGCTCGAAACGCCTTTTTTGTGCGCCATTGTGCCTAACCCTTCGAAATCGACTCGACCACCAGCCGAGTGACCTGCTGGCGGTGGCCGAACTTGCGGCGGTACCGGATCTTATTCTTGTACTTCATGAACACGAGCTTGGGC
>CALFYR010000088.1 GCA_937954195.1 uncultured Dehalococcoidia bacterium | reverse complement strand
GAATACCACCTATCCGATGTTCATCGTCGCGCCCGTGCAGCGCAGGAACCAGGTTCGCAGCCAAATGCTACGGCCTACTTTCAGGCGATTGAGGATTGCGGAAAAGGTGAGATTCCTTCCTTACGAAGCGATCAACGAGATCGACGAGTTCTTCAAGGACTCGAACGCCGGGCTCTCGGTCGACCTCATCAATGGAAAGGCGGAAGTTCTCGCTTAGAGGCCACACGGTCTTCACGCGAGTGACGCGTGAGTTCGACTGTGCGCTAAGTGGCAAGCGCATGGCATGCCGAGTTCCCAGTAAAAGGGAACACACATCTCTGGTGCGGAACATTGTGCTGTTGCGTGGCGAGCACGATTGACCGATTTCATTTGCGGCCGCCGAGGTGCGGGTCGGGAGATCGACATGGCGAAAGGGAAGGCCGAAGCAAGGTACAGCATTTGCGTCATCCGCCTGAAGCCGGAAGTACTGCTTTCATCGTCGTCCTGCAGGCCGGAAACGTGCTGCACCCCCAGAACCGCGCCCCATCCTTTGTCGAAACACGAAGCCGCATCTTCGTCCCATCCCCGCACGACGGACAGGTGGGCGTCCGGTAGTCGCCCTCGATCACCAATTTGCGCAGGGTGTCTTGCCGGGCGGAGTCGAGCGCGAGGAGCTTGCCGAGGAAGTCCCCTCCGTCGATGAGGTGGATGTTCTTCCCCTTCGCAAAAGCGACCGCGTCCGCCGAAAAGCTGCTGGTCGTGACGAGAATCCCCTCCGCCACCGATTCCGCCGTCATGACGCCGAAGAGCTCCCGGACGAGCGCCACGCCGACCTGCCTGTCGCGCCATGCCTTGCACTGGACGAAAACGCCGGGGGCGGAAGCGCCCTCGGTGTACAAGCGGATATCGACGCCGCCGTCGGCTCCGGCGTGCGTGCGCCGGGTCCGGAACCCGATCGCTTCGAAATAGTTCGAGCACAGGATCTCGAATCGCTTCCACTCCAGGGCCCGGAGCAGATCCATGCTCCATCGGCTCTCGTCGACCTCGGTGGACTCCGGGGAGTCGGCGTCCTTCCAGGCTTGGTACGGGTCATCTCCCTCGGCTTTGTCGGTCTGACCGGCCCCGCTGCTTCTCCCCCGAGACCAGCCTGGCTCGGTTGGCGCTGGGCGCCGAGCACTTGCCTCGCGTGACCGGCGCACGAACACGACGCCGGCAACGAGGAGCAGGAGCGGTGGAATCAGGAACTGGGCTCCGAAGGCGACGCCCTTCAATAACCCATCGACGATAGATGGAACGACCTGGCTCGAGCGGGTGGGTTGCGGCACGCTAAGTCCCGCCAACCAGTGAAGGACAAGATACGAGACCACCGCGAGAACCACCCACCCCCACCACGGCGGAAGGGGAATCGCATCGGCGATTTCGTCCAGCAGCCCTCGACGTCGCTTTCTCGAATTCATGTCGCCCAGATCCCGTGCAGGTGCGCCAAAGTCTATCGGACGGAAGGCTGTTTCCCCGTCATACCTGCAGCCCTCCTTAGGCATTGACATTGTTAGCAAGATGCTTACACTTGTAAGCCTATGACTAACATACCCCGCCCCTCCCTCGGAGCCGCCCTCCTGGGCAAGACCCGCGAGGCCGTCATCGGACTGCTCTTCTCCTCCCCGGACCAGACGTTTCACGTGAGGGAGGTAGCCAGGCGCACCGGATTCTCCGCGCCGACCGTCGCGCGCGAGCTTCGGTTGCTCGAGGAGGCTGGCGTGCTGATATCGGTCGCTACGGGTCGCCAGGTCAACTATCGACCCGATCCCGCCTGTCCGCTGCATGCGGAACTGAGATCGATCGCCGCGAAGACCTGGGGAGTCCGCGGCAGGGTCGCGGCCGCGGTCGAGGACCTGGCCGGCATCGACTGTGCGTTCATTTTCGGCTCTTTCGCGGCCGGCGATTCCCACGCCGCGAGCGATGTCGATCTCGTCGCTATCGGGTCCCTGGACTTTTCTGTCCTCTCGGAAGCAATGACAAGCGTTTCTGCTGATGTGGGACGGGCGGTGAACGCCAAGCTGTATCGGCCCGCGGAGTGGAGGCGCAAGCTCGCCGATGGGAACGCCTTCATTGCCTCCGTCGCCGCGGGTCCCAAGCTGTTCGTTGTGGGAGACGAGGGGGTGCTGAATGGCATTGGAGAACCTGGAGCGGCTCGTCGAACGAAGGCAGCTCAGTCGCCATCAGCCTACGGGGAGGG
>CALFYR010000087.1 GCA_937954195.1 uncultured Dehalococcoidia bacterium | reverse complement strand
GCCAGCGCGTCGCGCAGCTCCTGGTACTGGTCCGAATCCGTCGGATAGATGCCCGCGAACACCATCGGTTTGGCTTCGCGGTACCCCGGAAGCGGTTCGGCTGCGGGTTCGGCGACCAGCGTGATCGTGTCGCCTACGCGGCAGTCCGCCACGTCCTTCATCCCAGTCGCGACATATCCCACTTCGCCGCAGTCCAGGCCGGGCATCGGGCGCATGGCCGGGCTGAACGTCCCGAACTCCAGCGGCTCGAAGACCGACCCCGTCTGCATCAGTTTCAGGTTGCGCCGCCCGTTCATCTGGCCGTCGAACACGCGCACGTGGGCGACCACGCCCTTATAGACGTCGTACTTCGAGTCGAAAATCAGCGCCTTTAAGGGAGCATCGGCCTTGCCCTTCGGCGGCGGAATCCGCTGCACGAGCGCTTCGAGGATGTCGGGCACACCGGTACCGTCTTTCGCGCTCGCCATGATCATCTCGTCGCGGTCGAAGCCGACGACACGTTCGAGTTCGGCGGCCACGCGTTCTGGCTCAGCATGGGGGAGGTCGATTTTGTTCAGCACCGGGATGAGCTTTAGGTCCTGGTTCATCGCCAGGTACACGTTCGCCAGAGTCTGCGCCTCGATTCCCTGCGAAGCATCAACCACCAGGAGGGCGCCTTCGCAGGCGGCAAGACTGCGCGATACCTCGTAGGCGAAATCCACGTGGCCAGGCGTGTCGATAAGGTTGAGTTCGTACTCAATGCCGTCGCTCGCGATGTACTTCATGCGCGCGGCCGCGGCCTTGATGGTGATGCCCTTCTCCCGCTCAAGGTCCATCGAATCAAGCAGCTGCTCTGCCATCTCCCGCTTGCTGACCGTTTCGGTGGTCTCAAGCAGGCGGTCCGCCAGCGTCGACTTCCCATGGTCGATATGGGCGATGATGCAGAAGTTCCGGATGCGCGATTGCTCCACGTATCTGAGTGTAGATGGCAGGGGCGTTATGCGTCCGCCGGGAGGTTCTCTCACTTCAAGAGCGCAACGAACTCTTCTACGGTTAGCCCCGCCTTCTTGATCTGGACCTGCAGCAAACCCGGGCCAAGTTCGCGATGCTGAGGGAGCGAGAGCGTCACCTCCTCACCTTCCTTGTGAAGGATGACGTGGCTACCCGTTTGCCGGGCGAACCGCCAGCCTGCCTTTTCGAAGGTGCGAACAGCCTCGGCACCGGAGATTCGCGGCACCCTAGGCAATAACAGGAACCTCTATCTCGCGCGTCTCGATGGTGAGAGGGAGGCCCTTTTCGCGGCGAACTTCCAGACAGCCTGTTATCGCCTCGCGGATGTTCTCGAGCGCCTCTTCCTGGGTTCGGCCTTGACTCGCGCAACCGGGGATGGCCGGACATTCAATCACCCACCATCCCTCCTCGTCGAGAAACATCGTCACTTCCAGCTTCATGCAGTGAGTATACCGTAGCCATCGGTGCGCGCCCCTCCTGCTATACTCCCGCCGCCCTCTCCGGGCTGGAGGATAGCTGCCATGACGACACCCGCCACCACCGAGATCCACGGATTCGTGAAACCCGGTTTCGAACCGGTCCGCGACGCATTCGCCCGGAACTTCGAAGCGGGCCTGGAAGTAGGCGCTTCCTTCGCCGCCACCGTGGACGGCGAATTCGTCGTCGATATCTGGGCTGGCCACACGGATGAGGCACGCACCTCGCCGTGGGAACGCGACACCATCGCCTGCGTCTTCTCCACCACCAAGGCCACCGTCGCCACCGCCTGCGCCATGCTCGTGGACCGCGGGCTGCTTGAGTACGAACAGCCGGTCGCGAAGTACTGGCCTGAGTTCGCCCAATGCGGCAAGGGAGCGATCACGGTCGGTCAGCTCCTGAGCCACCAGGCCGGTCTCCCCGGCATCACGAACCGGCAGCTTCCGGACTACTACAGCTGGGACGCCGTCACCGAAGCGCTCGCCGCCGAAACCCCGTGGTGGGAACCCGGCACCGCCAACGGCTACCACGCCATCACCTTCGGACACCTTGGCGGAGAACTCGTCCGCCGCATCTCCGGTAAGTCCTATGGTCAGTTCCTCAAAGACGAAATTGCCGGCCCGCTCGGCGCGGACTTCCAGGTTGGTTTGGGGCCCGAGCAGGACGCCCGAGTCACACCGATGATCCCGCCGCCTGCACTCGAAGACGTCCCCGACGATGCGC
>CALFYR010000086.1 GCA_937954195.1 uncultured Dehalococcoidia bacterium | reverse complement strand
CTCGCTCTCCGGCGCAGCCTTCGGAATGAAGGATTCAGGGTACAGCCAAGGGGCCTCGAAGGGCACCAGTCGCGTCGCCTACCCCGCATTCGTGACACGGGGTACAATCCGGCCACTTAACCAACCGGGGTCCGCCAGCCAGCATGTCGAACATCCCCGCGGTCAACGCGCTCATTACCGCCATCAACTTCGATCGCTTCTCTGAAATCGAAGCCCACCATCGCCCCGATGCGGTGTTCTGGTCGTTCCGCGGCCCGACGCTGCACGACAGTGTGTCCATCGCCGACTGGCACCGCGAGTTCTTGAAGGACTACGCGGACTGCAACTACGCCGAACTTGAGTACATCGAGCAGGACAACGTAGTTGCGGTGCGAGCGACGATTGAGGCCAAGGGCTACGACTGGCGCCCGTTCACGCAGCGCGTGGTCGAGGTCTTCGAGTTCGACGAAAACGGCGAGGTTGTCGAGCGCCGCCTGTACGGCATGCTCCGCGACATCGAGCTCGACAAGCCCGCGACGGCCTCGATGACTGACGCCACCGGCTATAAGGGGGGCAGCGCAGGCTCGACCAAGCAGGCGGTTGAGAAGCTCCTGGCGGCGTTGGCGTCACAGGACATGGATGCCGTGAACGAATTGGTCCATGAGAAGGCGACCCTCATCGATGGGGTCTATGGCGTTGCGACCGGCGTCGACAACATCCTTGCGCTTGGTGCGGCACGCCCCCGCCCGGCGTTCGGCACGATGCGGGTTACACGCATGGTCACGGGCGAGCATGACGCCCTCCTTGAGTGGGCCATCGATGCCGGACGCCCTCGACTGGCAGAGTGGTGGCGCTTCGTCGACGGAAAGGTCCGCGTCGTCGAGGCGTACTGGATGCTGCGCGAAATCGGCGCGAACCCCATGGAGAACTACGCGCAGGACCGGCACCGGCGGCAAGTGATTCTTCCCATCTGAGGCTACGCGCGAGGCGAAGAAAAAGACGGGCTCCCGGCGGGAGCCCCTCTTCCGTTTCCAGAATGGAGGAACTACTCGACGAAGATGTCGACCGACGGGCGGAGCTGGGCACATGCCGCCAGCACCTGGTGGATGTCGTGCTTCTTAAAGCTATCGACGAGGTCGTCGTCGAGGGAGTCCTTCTCATCGAGCGCGGCGTACGACTGCTCGGTGAGGACGTAGTCGAAGCGCGGCGCCCACTTGCGCGAGCCGAGGCGGGCCGTGGTGGAGCAGTTATCCACCATGTAGGAAACGCCACGGGCGTGCATGTATGGGTTCAGCGAATCGACGGCCTCGATTACGGACTCGTTGGCGACTTCGGAGAACGGGTGGCCGTGCTCCATGAGCACGTCGATCTGGGCCATCATCGTTGCGATGTAGACGCCCGCGGTGAACGGATCGAGCGGGATGTCCTCTTCTTTGCGGGCCGAGCGGACGTTCTTGCCGGTCTGCCACGTCTCCGTCCGGTCGATGATCCCCATGGGGCGCTTCTTCAGGCGGTCGCCGGCCATGATGACGCTACGGATTTCGTTGCCGCTGGAAACCTCGTCGTAAATCTCGGCGAGGATTTCCCTGGCGGCGGGATAGGAGGCTGCGTACGCGGCTTCGAATTGGGGACGGCCATCCGCGCCAACGGCTTCGTACACGCCAAGCATTCCCTGGCGGGAGATAATCTTCGAAATGGGCCCGGTGATGGCTTCGGCGGAGTGGCGGAAGGCCTCGTCGTGGCTCATGCCCTGGTTGATGTAGCGGCGGTAGAGGCTTTCGATGATGCCGTGAACGGCGCCGAGGAGGATGCCCCGCTCGCCATAGATGTCTGACTTGAACTCGGATTCGAGGGTCGTTTGGAAGGTGTACGGCGAACCCAGGGCGACGGACCACCCGAGCGCGATGTCGGTCGCGCGGCCATCGATGTCCTGGTGGACGGCGAACGAGCTATTGATGCCCGCGCCGTTCACGGTCGCGCCCTGGACGTAGAGGCGCCGGACCGACGGCCCCATGCCCTTCGGGCAGACCGCGATGACGTTGATGTTCTCCGGGAACTTCGCGCCGACGTTGTTCATGTGGCCCACGAGGAACCCGTGGGAGAGCCCGAGCGTCGCGCCGGGCTTGAGCTTTGCGAACACCTGCTGGAAGACCTCGGCCTGGGCCGCATCGGAGATGAGGAGCAGGACCAGGTCGGACTCCGCGACGACCGCGAACATTTCGCCGAGCGTGCCGTTGTCCTCGGAGAATCCGGCGGCGCGAGCTTCGTCCATAGACCGGGAGCCGGGGCGGAGACCCACCTTCACGGTAATGTCCGTGCCTTCGAGCGAATCGCGCAGGTTTTGGGCCTGGGCAGGACCCTGCGAGCCCCAGCCGATGACACCAATCTGCCTGATGCCTTCGAACGCTTTCGGAAGCAGCGGGAAGAGGTGGCGGCCGCCCTTAACGATCTGCTCGGTGCCTACGCCGAGGTCGATGGTATCGACCTGGAACACCTTAGAAGTGAAGCCGAGAGAGAGCGGCATGAATGAACCCCCGCGCGAAATGAACCTGGGTAACAGGAAGGTGGCCTGAGTATACCCGGAGCGGGGCTAAGGGCCTCGCCCGGTGGCAGCGGCCGATTGCCGGTCACCGGGCGGAAGCCTGACTCGCGGAGAACTAGCCGGCGTCGGCGGGATCTTCCAGGACGTAGCGGTGGATGAGGCCGCCGATGATGCCGCCGGCGATCGGCGCGACCCAGAACAACCAGAGCTGTTCGAGCGCCCAGCCGGCCTGGAAGATGGCGGGGCCGGTGGACCGCGCGGGGTTCACCGACGTGTTGGTGACCGGGATACTCACCAGGTGGATGAGCGTGAGTGCAAGGCCGATTGCGAGCGGCGCGAACCCCGCCGTGGCCGACTTCCGGGTGATGCCCAGAATGACCACCAGAAAGATGGCCGTCAGCGAGACCTCGGCGACGAGGCCCGCGAGCAGCGAATAGCCGCCGGGCGAATGGTCGTCGTAGCCGTTTGAGGCGAACCCGTCGCCGGCATCGAAGCCGTCCACCCCGTTGGCGATGACGAACAGGAGCGCCGCGGCTGCGATTGCGCCAACCACCTGGGCGATGATGTAGGGGAGCGCATCCCGGGAGGCGAATTTGCCGCCAGCGATAAGTCCGATTGTGACGGCCGGGTTGA
>CALFYR010000085.1 GCA_937954195.1 uncultured Dehalococcoidia bacterium | reverse complement strand
CAGGTGCGCCGTGCCATGGAGTCCGCCGGTGAACCTGTCTCCGCCGTCGGCATCGCCACCGCCGGATGGGTCGATCGCGATACCGGAACCGTCGTCCATGCCACCGGCAGTCTCCCCTTCTGGACCGGCGCCCCCATCGCCGCCGCCATGCGCCAGGTGCTCCGCCTCCCGGTCACGGTGGAGAATGACGCCAATGCCTTCGCCCTCGCCGAAGGTAGGTTCGGAGCGGCCGCCGGCGCCTCCTGTTACGTCGGCCTGACGCTCGGCACGGGTCTCGGCGCGGGCGTCGTCATGAACGGCCAGCTCCTCCGCGGAGCCCATCACATGGCGAACGCGCTCGGACACATCGTGGTGGAACCCGATGGCCTGCCTTGTACCTGCGGCCAGAAAGGCTGCCTCGAAGCCTACACGAACTCCGCCGCCCTGGCTCGCTATTCCGGATCCGTCGAGAAACTGGCTTCCTACCTCGCCCGCGGTTGCGCTGCCATCATCCACGCCTATGACCCCAGTGTCATCGTCATCGGCGGCGGACTCACCCTCAATAACGATCGCCTCTTCGAACTGCTCCAGGAAATGCTCGCCGACCTTGTCTTCGCATGGGAGCGCCGTGGCACGAAAGTTGTCCCCTCGGCCCTCGGCTACGAAGCCGGTGTGCTCGGCGCGGCCGCCGCCGCCATGGCGGGATAACAATTTCCGGCCGGTAGTGACAGAATTCCTCGCCTCCTTCACGCCTAAGCCAGTGAAGGACGAAACGAACTCAACTATGTCACACCTCATGAGCTGGCCCGGAAGAAAGAGACTTTCCCTGGAATCCGTACATGTCTTGCCGCAAGGAAAACTCGACGTGGCTTGCTGGGGCATGTGCCCCGGGCTGGAATTCGTCGCCACCGACGACCTCGATCAGGAATTTGACATGGCGTCTGGAACCTACCGGGACGAGAACAAGAGCAAGTACACGCTCGGCACCAAACTGACCGATGCCCAGTGCAAGGTGACGGACCTTCCTTGTACCGACACCGCCGTGGCCGCCAAACGGTTCCAGTTCAAGGACACTGGCAATTTCCGTATCGCTCTCCGCATGGGTGGCCACGTCTGGGACTGGATGCGCGTCTACGTCATGCAGGCTGCCCCCGAGTCGATCACCGACAAGGCCGTAACAGACGGCGCGCTGAACGTTGACATCGTTTGGGCGGCGAAAGATGGATTCGGCATCAACACCCTTCCGCACACCGTGACGGTGGCACGCCTGCTGCTCGAAAAGCACGGCCTCAAACTCAATGTGAACCCGGGTACGGGGTACAATGCATCGCGTTACCTCGGCGGCTTCGAATCGGGAATTGTTTGTACGTACAGCGCCGGCGGAAACCTCGACAAAGTCGCCGATGCCATCAAAGCCAAGTCACTATGCCGGTCTGGCGCCCTGACGGTCATCATGGCCAACGCACGAGAAACCGCCGATGCCAGCCAGGACAGCGGCCGCCTCGCCGGCGCCACCGTTTCCCAATACAAGCAAGTCAGCCCGTTCGTCGTTCTCAACCTCAACACCGGCTCGGTCGACGGCGCCACGCTCCTTCACGAAATGGGTCATGCCGCGGGCTTTTGCACCCATGCCAAAGGGGCTTCCCACTTCATGAGCTATGGCGCGATGCGCAACGAGGTAACCAAGGAGCACATCAAGAATTTTCGCGAGTCGTTCTTCTGGTCCAAGAAATAACCGGCCTACTTCACCGCTTCGATAGACTCCACCTTGATGATGCCCGTCTTCTCGTACAGCGTTCCGGTCACCTTCACCTTTTTACCCGCATACGCAGCCGGCGTTTCCTGGTCGCTCAGTTTATAAGCCTGCTTGCCAACCAGCAGCGCGTACCTGCTGCCGTGCGTCCGCACGCAGGCCTTGACGCATTCCGGATCCGATCCCATCTTCATC
>CALFYR010000084.1 GCA_937954195.1 uncultured Dehalococcoidia bacterium | reverse complement strand
GTCGAAGCGGTCGCAGAACAGCCCGCCGAATCCGTCGCCGAGGTAGTGGAAGAACCCGCCGCCACGACCGAAGAAACCCCATGGTGGGAACGCCCGGCCGTCGATGACGAACCGGTCGCGCCGGTCGCTGAACAGCCCACCGAAGCCGTCGCCGAGGTCACCGAAGAACCCGCCCAGGAGCCCCTGGCAGCGTTCTCCGAACTCCCAACGGAACCCGTCATCGAAAAGAAGTGGTGGGAAGAAGCCACCGTCGACGACGAACCCGGCGACATCGCCGACGTCGCCACCCAGTCCGCCGCTTTCGTGCCTCCGGTCGAAGACGAAACTCCATGGACTGCGGAAGAAGCACGAGCTGCAAGCTCTGAAGACGATGACCCCTGGGCGGACTTCGTTGGCGCTGCCGAATCCGCGCCGGCTGTCGCCTCCGTCGAGCCGTCGCTGCCCTCGGCATGGGCCACCGCCGCCTCCTCTCCCGAACCGGAGCCAGAGGCCGAATCCGACGACATGTGGGGCGATATCGCCGCTCGTGCCGAAGAAGCCATGCACTCCCGCCCCGAAGACGACCGCCTCGACCTGGCCGCCAGCCTCGAGAGCCAGATGTCCGAAGAGCCCGCGGCGACGTTCTCCTGGGAAGAACGGCCCCGCGAATGGGACTCCGCGCCCGAGACCTCCCACGCCGACGACGAAGAAGACGTCATCCTTCGCGCCTTCGAAGCCCACGCGGCCACGCCCGATAAGCCCGAAGAGCCGGACCCCGCGCTCGTGAAAGAGACCGAGCAGGCTCTCGCGGCCCTCTTCGGCAAAGACGCCGAAGACATCGTCGCCGAAACCTCCGAGGATGGGAACGAGAAGTCCTTCATCCGCATGAGCGCCTGGGCCCCCCAGCGCTCAACCCCAATGGATGGCGGCTGGGCGGCCGAGGATGAGGTCGAAGCCGAACTCAGCGGCGCAAGCTACGCAAGCATTGGCGCCGCCGATTCCGATTTCACCCCTCCCCCGTGGGCCGTCGAAGAATTCGAAGGTGGCGCGTCGCCCGCCGGCGTCCGCCGTCACAGCAAGACCAAGACCTGGATCCGCGAACTCGTCGAAACGGGCCTCCTCGCCCTCCTCGTCTTCCTCTCCGTCCGCGCCAGCTTCCAGAACTTCAAGGTCGATGGAAGCTCCATGTACCCGACCCTCGAAGACGGCCAGTTCCTCATCGTGAATAAGCTCGTCTACTCCGAGGTCGATATGGAGAAGCTCGGCGACTTCATCCCCTTCATCGATGCGGGTGACGATCCGAAACGCCACGTCTTCCACGGGCCCGAACGCGGCGACATCATCGTCCTGCGCGACCCCCGCAACCCGGAAACGGACCTCATCAAGCGCGTCATCGGCCTCCCCGGCGAGACCATCGAAATCATCGACGGCAAGGTCTATATCAACGACTTCTTGCTCAATGAGCCGTACATCACCGCGCCGTGGTCCGATAACAAGGCCAAGATCCTCATCCCCGATGGCGAGTACTTCGTCATGGGCGACAACCGCGATAACAGCCTCGATAGCCGAAGCTCGCAGGTCGGCCTCGTCCAGGAGGACCTCATCATCGGCAAGGCCATGCTGTCGTATTGGCCGCAGGCCAAGTTCGGCCTGGCCCCCAACGAAGGCGGCGAGCTCACCGACCAGAAGCCGGTCCTCACCACGCAGCGCCTGGCCGACTAAGCGCCAGGCGAAACCAAACAACCCGGAAAGGGGCCTCCGAGTTCTTCGGAGGCCCCTGCTGCGTTACGCTCGGGACTCATGAGTATCGATGCAGAGGCACTTCTTACCGAACGCGGCGCAATCATGCGCGGCCATTTCCAGTACGCCAGCGGCCGTCACGGCGACATCTACATCGAAAAGTTCCGAATCCTCCAGTGGCCCGATGTCACCGGCCCCCTCTGCCAGATGATCGCCGACCACTTCCGAGGAAGAACCAACCTCGTCGCGGGACCCACGACCGGCGGCGTCATCCTCAGCTACGAAACCGCCCGTCATCTCGGCCTCCGCAGCATCATCGCCGAACGCAAGACCGATGATTCCGATGAGCGCGAATTCAAGCGCGGCTTCGAAATCGGCCCCGGCGATAAGGTCCTCGTCGTCGATGACGTCCTGACTACCGGCGGCTCCATCCGCGAAGTTATCAAGGCTGTGCAGGCCCGCGGCGCCGAAGTCGCCGGCGTCGGCGTCCTCGTCGACCGTACCTCCGGCGGCGTCGATTTCGGCGTCCCCTTCTTCGCCTGCCTCCCCGTCACCGTCGCCTCCTACGCCCCCGAAGACTGCCCCATCTGCAAAACCGGCGCCCCCCTCGTCATCACCTAACGCTGTTCAGTGGAACCACGCACGCAGGAAGCGGATCGTCGGATCGCGAACGCCTGCTTGACCACCACGCCCGTCCTACCCGTCGACAATCGACAATCGACAATCGACAATCTGTGGATGCGTTACGTCCGCCAGGCCGGTAGCGATCCCGCCTTCCTCCTCAAGGCGCTCGGCGAAGCCGCAGGCGAACTCCACCGCGCCTACGCACCCGTTTCCTACCGCGAATGGCATCGCTTCGGCGAAGGCGACGACGAAGACTGGTGCCTCCTCGCAATCCCCTGGCACGTCCGCGAAGTCGAACGCGGCGTCTTCGGGCAACTCGAAACCATCCTCTCCCGCCGGGAGCCCGAAATCCGGCATGTCGATTTCGACGACATCCCCTTCAAAGAGGATTACTGGGAAGAAGATGCCGAGGAACTGCTCGAAGAGTTCCACTACCTCCGCCGACACACCGTCTACTCCCTCTACGACCTCTCCGACCGGGACTGGGAGCGCACGGGCATCCACCCCTATCGCGGCCCCCTCTCCGTCCTCCAGATTGTCCGCGAGGTCTATCAGCACGACCTCGAACACCTCTGGCAAACCCGCCGGATGATTGATCAGCTCGCGGGCGCCGTCCGTTGATTCCTTCCTTCAGGGCACTCCCGCTCGGCGGCCCCGACCGCCTCACCACCGTGTGGTTCGCCGGCGACCGTGAACGCCTCCAGGTCGCCACCAGCGCCGTCGGCATCGGCATCGACCTCACCGGCCCCCAGGA
>CALFYR010000083.1 GCA_937954195.1 uncultured Dehalococcoidia bacterium | reverse complement strand
CCAGCACGCCGAACAGCGTGGACTTGCCGGCTCCGTTCGGGCCGACCAGGCTGACAAGCTCGCCGGCCGCGACGGCGATGTCCACGCCGCGAAGGATGTGGTTCCCGCCGAGTTCGGCATGCACGCCCGTCGCCTCTACGAGGAGCGCCCCCACCGGGATCGCCGCCGGGAGCCGCGCCGACCGGCCGAAGCGGATCACGCCCAGCCTCCCTGCTGTGCCCGCGTGCGGCGAAGCTGCCACAGGAAGAACGGCGCGCCTATGAGCGCCGTGAGCACACCCAGCGGCACCTCAGAAGGCTCGGCAATCGTCCGGGAGGCAAGGTCCGCGCCCACAAGGATGCCCGCGCCGGCCAGCGCCGAAGCAGGCAGAAGCAGGCGATGAGCGGGGCCCCCAAGCATTCGCATCAGGTGGGGGATGACGAGCCCAACGAACGAGATGATCCCGGCGACGGCCACGGCGGACGCGGTCAGCAGCGCCACCGCAACCAGTGAGCGGATGCGCAGCGCCTCGACATCGACGCCGAGGTGTCGAGCCGGTCTCTCGCCAAGACTCAGGAGGTCCAGTTGGCGCGCCGAGTAGACCGCAATCGCGCAGCCAACCACCGCAATCGGCGTGACCACCGCCACCTTCGCCCACGTGGCCTGGGCCATGCTCCCGAGCGTCCAGAAGGTAATGCTGCGCAGCTCTGCGTCGTTCGAGTAGAACGTCAGCAAACCGATGATTGCCCCGGCGAGCGCGTTCACCGCGATGCCGGTGAGGACCAGCGTTACGACTTCGGTGCGTCCGTTGGAACGCGCGGCAAGGTACACCAGCAGCACGGTCAGAAAGCCGCCGATAAACGCGCAGATTACGGTCGCCCACGTACCGCCGATCGAAATGCCCAGCGCAATCTGGGCGACCGCGCCAACCGCCGCACCGGCCGAGACGCCGATGACTCCGGGTTCGGCCAACGGGTTGGAGAAACTCCCCTGCATCGTCGCACCGGCGAGACCAAGCGAAGCGCCGACCACCAGCGCCAGCACCACCCGGGGGAACCGGATCTCCCACAGGATGTCATCACCGAGCCCAGCAGGTACGGGCCCGATATCCAGCCCAATACGGTGGAGCACCGACCCCACGACCTCGTTCGGCGAGATGTCGTAGGCGCCGATCCCGGCGGCGAGCAGCGACATGACCACCACGGCAACGACGAGCACCGGCAGAAGCATGCGGCCGGGGATCCACTCCCGCGCGACGGAGGCGGACGGCGATGCGGCGCTCATCCCGCGCCCGGGGCGCCGCCATAGAACTGCTGGATGAGCAGCCGGATAGCGACATGCGTCCGGGGCCCATAGCTGTACAACAGGCTGTCCTCAATGGTCACGATGCGGCGTTCCTTGCCGGCGGGCGTTTGGGCTATCCCGGGAATCTCGACCAACCCCTCGATGCCCCCGACAGACGCCAGACCGCTCGTGGTCATCAGGATAACGTCCGGCGCGGCCTGCGCGAGAGCTTCGCTGGTAATCGGCGTGAACGCATCGTCGAGCCCCATGGCAGTCCCGGCATCGACCCCGCCGGCGGCGGCGATCATCGAATCGGCGCCCGAACCGGGCCCCGCAATCAAATACACCCCGGCCGTCCCGCGCATGTAGAGAAACGCGACGCGGAGTGGCTCCGCCTCGTCCGGAATTTCGTCCTGGCTTTCCGCGATGCTCGCCTGCGTGATCGCCACGAGTTCCTCGCCGGCATTCGGTACGCCAAGCGCGGCTGCTATCTCGCGGATGCGCGGAGCGATGTCGTCCACTCCATCCGGGTCATCGAACACGATGACCGGGATGCCAACGTTCCGGATGTGGTCCAGGGCCGCTGCCGGACCACTGTTTCCACTCGATGCGAGCACCAGCGTGGGGTTCAACGCCAACACGCCTTCGGCGGAGGTGTCGTGGGCGCGGGTGACCAGCGGCAGGTCCGCGACCTCGGGGAACGTGGCGGATGAATCGCGGCCGACAACGCTGTCCCCGAGGCCCAGCCCGTACACGACCTCGGTGATATTCCCCCAGAGCGAAACGATCCGGCTCGTGTCCGTCACGGTCACTTCGCGGCCATCGGCGGAGAGCACAGTGACCGGGAGCTGTGGGACCGGCTTTTCATCGAGCACGACGATGGGCGTGTCGGCGCCAGTGGGCTGCGTTGGAGTCGAACCTTCGTGCGAGCCACCGCCGCACCCGGCGATGAACAGCGCCAGCATCACGAGCGCGCTCCCCACGATGCCGCGGCCTTTCCGGGTGACCACAACGGCGATGGCGCCGAGGACCGCGATCCCTGCGCCGGCCAGCACGAAGAGCCATATGCTCGTACCACCGGAGTCGTCCGGCGGTTCTGCCGGGGTTGGCGTCGGTGTGGCCTCGGGCATCGGCGAAGGCGATGCGGATGGGGACGCTTCCGGCGTGGCCGTTTCGTTCGCGGCAGCCGCGAAGGAAACCGGCAGGAGCACGTCGCGAGTCCGGTCGGCGGCCGCGGTATCGTCGGCCCGTGTGGCGATAGCACAGGCCACCTCGCGGCAGTCTGTCGAGCCATCGATGACGGGCCGAAGGAGCAGTTCAACTTCGAACACGCCGCCGGGCTCGAACGGGATCGCCCGTGCCGCACCAAAGTCCGGTGGATTCGACGATATCCACGCGCTCTGTCCGGCGCCGCCGGCGGAACATGGCCCGGGAGCCGCGCCGTCCTCCGGCACCGCGCAGAGGGCGACGTACACGCCCTGCTCCAGGTCATAGCCAACGCCGCTGACCGTGACGGTCTCGCCTTCGGCATCGAGGTCCTCGGTCTTCGTCGAAGTCAGCACCATCGTGCCCGCAGTTACCTCCAGCCCATCAGCGGAAACGGTGGCCTGTGGCGCGTTCGCGGGGGTCGGCGTCGCGGTGGGGCTTGGCGTCGCCGTTGGCGTTGCACCGGAAGTGCCTCCCGTGGTGGGTGTGGCAGTCGGCGCCTGCACCCCGAACGTCACGGGGACGAACAGGTCGGCTGAGCGGTCGTTCGTGCGGAAGTGGTCGGCCCGCGTGTATACCGCGCAGGCGACGACACGGCAGTCATAGCCCGGCGCGATGACCGGCCCGAACGTGATAGAGCCGGAGAACGAACCACCCTCACCCCAGGGAGTGGCCAGGTTCGGGTAACGCGGGTCGTTCGAGATCCAGAGCGAGGCGCCCGACGCGGCGTTCGCCCCGCCACCGCACGGCGAAGGCAGCTGCTCGGCCGGCGCGATGACGCACATCGCGACGTAGATCCCGCCTTCGGTATCGAAGCCCGACCCGCTGACGAAGACCGTTTCGCCGTTCTCGGAAAGCCCTTGCGACTTCGAAACCGTCAGCGTCCGGCCATCCCGCGTGGCCGATTGGGCACCCGCCACAAACAGCGGAAGCGCCATCAGTACGGCAGCAAGTACGAATACGGCTCGTTTCATTTCGTCGTCGCCAATTTCGTTGCCGCCGCAACACCGGCGAAGGCTCGCATCCCTCGCCCGGCGCGGCCGAGCGTTGGAGATGATTGAGAGATTTGGCAACTTTCCGAGTTCAGGGCTCGGGCCGCCGGCCGCGTCCAGCGCCCCTTGTGAAGCTGCCAAACCTGCCGCATTCTCGGGTAAGACGAGGTGTGCGAATGACCGCTGCGGTAACCGAAACAAGCTTCTCCGAGGAAC
>CALFYR010000082.1 GCA_937954195.1 uncultured Dehalococcoidia bacterium | reverse complement strand
GCTGACGCCGAGGGTGCCTCCTCCCACGACCGTGGGTACGTCGCGCTCTTCGCAGCCGAGGCCTGGACGATTCTCGGACTTCCCGGCGAACCCTCCGCCCGTGGCGAGTGGGGCCGGCGCGGCGGCGAGACATCGACAATGATGCTCGCTCCCGGCGGGCAGCTTGAACTCGCGACCGCGGAGATACGCAGCCGCAACAGCGATGCCGACCCCGCGAACGATGTTCGGCTCGTCACTGTCGATATCGGCGGCAACGACTTCCGCGCTCACCCGTTCGGATAGCCCGTGCCTGGTGAGTGTCGTCAGTCCCGACTGCCAGGCCGCCGTGACCCAGGTCATCGGCGCGTTCTCGGCCAACTTCCCCGTCATTCTCCAGCGCATCCGCGAGGCCGCCGGCCCCGATGCGATCATCGTGGCAATGGCCTTCTACAACCCCTTCTCCGGCACCGGCCAGGCCGTCGATGCGCCCGGCGACATCGTCGCGGCGCAAATGACCGCGCAGGCGAAAACGGTGGCAACGGCAGCGCCGGTCAACGCCGTGTGGGTCGACCTCGCGGCCGTGTTCCAGGGCAAGGCGCCCACGCTGACGCACATCATGGAAGACCCGCCGAACATCCATCCGAACGACGCGGGCTATGCCGCTATTGCGGCGGCGATGACGGCAGCGCTCCGGACCGCCGTTGAAGACGCTGAACCACCTGCCCCGCCCGAAACCGGGGACAGCCAGCTTGCCGCGCCCGATTCGACGAGCACGGCAGGCATCGTCCTGGTCCTCACGGCGGTGGCGGTCGGTGCTCTTTCTGTGAGGCGGGTCACCCGCGGCTGAGTTACTCCGTTGCAACATGCAACTTACTGTGCCAACCTTCGATCACTTCGGAGGTTGGCACCATGGCATTCGATCCCACAAGCGAAAAGGCGAATATCCAGTTCTGGACGGATCGTTCAGTAGGCCGGCTCCCCGGCCTCATCGGCGTCGAACTCACCGCCATGGGCGAGGGCTTCGCCGAGGCACGCCTCGATATCCGCCCCGAACTCTGGGCGCCGAACGGCTTCCTCCACGCCGCAACCGTCATCGCCCTCGCCGATACGCTCTGCGGGTTCGCCTGCAGCACCAACCTCCCCGAAGGCGCCACGGGCTTCACCACCATTGAGGTGAAGTCCAACTTCCTCGGCACCGCCACCGAGGGGTCGATCTCCACCCGCACCACCATGCTGCATGGTGGCCGCACCACCCAGGTGTGGGACGCTCCGGTCATCCATGACCAGACCGGCAAGACGATCGCCCTCTTCCGCTGCACGCAGATGGTGCTGTGGCCGAAGGCGTAGCTCACCGCCGTTCGCCGAACGCGGTAAACTCCCGCGCCATGCAGAAGACCACCGTCGGCAACATCGAAGTCACCGCTCTCGTCGATACCATCGAGGCCTACCCGGGCAGCGTCGTCTACCCCAACTACGACCTCTCGGCCTACGCCAGGCACCTGGACTCGGAAGGCCGCGTGCCGCTCAACTTCGGCTGCTTCCTCGTCCGCGATGGCGCCACGCTCCTGCTGGTCGATACGGGCTGGGGTCCCGAGCACAACGGCCGCCTGCTCGCGGAAATCGCCGAAGCCGGCGTGAAGCCGGCCGAGATCACGCACATCATCTTCACCCACCTCCACGGCGACCACACCGGCTGGAACCTGGATCGCCAGTCCGGCCGGCCCCTCTTCCCCGAAGCCAGGTACCTGGTGCCAAAGAAGGACTGGGACCATTACTCCGCCGCGGCCGCCGTGCCTCCGGCCCGCAACAACGACTCCTTCACCCGCGACGTCGTGCCGCTCGAAGCGCTCGGCGTCATGCAACTCGTCGAAGGCGAACACACCATCTCCACGGGCCTTACGGCGATCCCAACGCCGGGCCACACCCCGGGCCACACCAGCGTCGTCGTCACCTCCGGCAGCGAGCGCGGCTTCATCCTCGGCGATGTGGTCATTTCAGCCATCGATGCCGAGGACGTGACCATCCGCTCCGTCTTCGATTGGGATAGCGACATCGCGCTCGAAACCCGCCGCGCCACCGTCAAACGCCTGATCGCCGATGGCTCGCTCGTGGGTGCCAGCCACCTCCCTGCGCCCGGCCTGGGCCGCTTCGTGCGCGAAGGCGCGCGCCAGTGGTGGCAAGCGCTGTAGCGTTCATTCGCCCGCAACAACCGGGTTCGTACACTTCACCAACGTGAAAATCCTCCGCCTTTCGAACAGCAACGACGTGCTCTCGACGACCAATCGCCCCGAGGCCCTGCGCGAAGGGTTGGAGGAATTCCTCGGCGAGCCCGTCGAGATCGTCGTCAAGCCGCTCTGGCCGACGGAAGGCGTCGCCGACGTCGTCGAAAAGTGGGTCGCGAAGGAGCAGCCGGACCTCGTTTGGGTTGGCCTTGTGAACTACTGGTACGAGTACATGTCCGTGCCAAAGCGCATGGAGCGCATCCTCGGGCGCTTCGGCAAACGAGCTTCCGACCTTGGCTTCAAAGCCGCCGACGCGCAGTGGCTCAGCAACAACTTCGCCTTCCGGGCGATGCGGCGTGCACTGCAGCAGACCATCGGTGGCGACCCGCACTTCACTCCCGAGCAGGTGGTCGAGCGCATGGAAGCGATCGCCCGCCGCGTGCTGCGGAACGAAGGCGTCGTACTCGCCATGTGGGGCCCGAACGCCCACACGAAGTACTCGCTTGGGAAGCGGGCGGAAAAGCGGGGCGAAGCACGCCGCCAATACGTCCGCCGCAACATGGAACGCCTCGCCCAGTCGCTCCACTTCGAGTACTACGCCTACGCCGAACCCGGGTGGAAAGTGCATGGCACTCCCGAATTCGCAAAGGACCACTTTCACTACTCAACAAACTGGGGCGAAATGGCGGCCGCGCGCGAACTTGAGGTCATGAAGCTCGCGATCCTCAACCAGCGGCCGGACCTCGTGAAGGGTGCGGCCGCCAGTCGCTAGTGCCCAATGCCCTCCGGCGGCGCCGATCTCCCCGCCGTCGCCCACGCCGCGTCGGCATCGTCGAAGTCGAGCCGCCGGATGCCGCCGGGGACCTTCGTCTGGAGGCGCTGGTACTCATGGCGCACCTCGTCGCTCGGATACACCCAGTCGTGGATGAAGTACACGTTGTGGATGCGGGCCTGGAGCATCTCCTTCGTGCACCCGAAGCAAGGCCGCGTCGTGGTGTAGAGCGTGGCGCCCTCCACGGCAATCCCGAAGCGCGCCGCCGAGAGCAGCGCGTTTTGCTCCGCATGCACACAGATACAAATGTCGTAACCGGTCCCGGAAATA
>CALFYR010000081.1 GCA_937954195.1 uncultured Dehalococcoidia bacterium | reverse complement strand
GCGAGTGCGGTTTCTCCCGAGGTGACGACGATGCTGCCTCGCAGGACCTGGATGGCGGCGGCGCCGGCCGCGGCGTGTTCATCCAGTTCGTCGCCGGCTTCCATAGCCATCAACAGTACCGAAAGTCCGCCCTCCCGCGCGAGGTTCTTGCCCTGGCGCCGGTTCCCGGGCAGTTGCTGCAGCAGCGCGTCACTCTCCGCCGTCAGGTCAACGTGGTGGAGTGCCGCCCGGTGCGGATACTCCCCGGTTGGCTGGTGGGCCGTGTTCGACATGGTTTGCCTCCCTGTGATGCTCGTCGTGGAGCCCTGTTCGGCGAGAACCGATTCCCCCTCCGACCATAGCCTCGGGTGCGAGAGCCTGCAAACCGCCAATGCGGTGGCGCCGGGTCAGGCCACCATCCGGCTCCGCACCGCCGAAACGACGGCGTCGCTCACGCCAATTTCCCGGGCGTAGCCTTCGGCATTGCCGAACTGGCCGCGGAGGTGCGCCAGTGCGGAGGTCATCGCTTCCGCGGGGGCGGCCATCATTGCCTTCCCGCGCTCGGGGTCGACGCCGCGTTCCTGCATCGCTGGCAGCCACTCGGCAACCATTGGAGCGAGAAGGGTCTCGGTGAGCGTGTAGTCCTCGATGATCGTGGCTTCATCGACGCCGGCGAGGTCGAGCAGCAGGGCGGCGGCCACGCCGGTGCGGTCCTTGCCCGCTGCGCAGTGGAAGAGGATGCGGCCATCCGCTTCGGCGGCCGTTTCGAACAGCGTGCGGTAGGCGTTCCGGCCGACGTCCAGGAAGCGCTCGTAGATGACACCGTAGCCCGGGAAGGCCTCGGATTCGAGCCCTACGGGTGAAGCGTCGTACTGGAACACCGGCGCGTGAACCATACGGATGCCGTACGGGGCCGGGTCCGGTGTTACGTCGCGCTCAAGCTCCATGTTCGAACGGAGGTCAACGATGGTGGTGACGCCGGCTTCGGCCAGGTGCCGCATGCCGGTATCGGTCAGGCGGTGAAGACTGGCGGAACGGATGATGTCGTCGTGCGTGGTGCGCCCGTTGCTCGTGCTGTAGCCGCCAAGGTGGCGGACGTTGTGGGCGATTTCGAGCCTCAGCTCGCGGTTCGTGATAGTTAGCTCCATACAAACAGTATGCCGGACGCAGGTGATCTGAGCGTTAACGATCTTCGATGGGGCGGATTTACGAACGCGATTGGCGGGCTATGGTAGGGTACCGGCGAGTCTTCAGCCTGCGGGCCGGCGGGAGGACGGGCGATGATCGAATCCATCGATTCAGGGGACGTGCTTAGAACACTTCGCGAAGGATGTTGCAGGGGCCTGGGCCTGGAACACCAACGCATTCTGCTTGCGCGCACTCTGGCGGGTTCCGCCCGCACCGCTGCGCCCCTGCTGTTTATGGCCGAGCGGACGCTCCGAGACCGGCTCGCCCAGGCCGAGGACATCATCCTCGTCCCGCTGGGACTCCCACGGGACACCGCGCTGGCTGCCGTGTGGATGGGCTTTCACCGTGAGTGTTGCGCAGCGGAGGGCTGGGCGCTCGCCGAAAAGTCCGCCATCTTCCCCGCCCGAATGACGTAGGCGAAGCTTACGTCTTCCACCTAATATCTGGTTTAGGTCAATCGAAGGACTTGCCACCAATGCCGCGC
>CALFYR010000080.1 GCA_937954195.1 uncultured Dehalococcoidia bacterium | reverse complement strand
AGCGCGAAACAATGTTCGCGGTGGCGAGGCGGTTTTCGTTGATTTCCGGGTCCAGTGTCGGGACTGGCGAAATCTGCATAGGTGTGTCTCCCTGTGAAAGTGCGCGCGTAGTCTAACGGGAATTGCTGGACGACCGGCAAGGGCCGAAGGGCCGTCCTTTGCCGTCCGCATCTTCTTCACGAATCTTTACCATCGGCCAGTGCGAAGCGTGGTTGGCGTGCGTACTCTGGCCGCATGAGCGAAACCGCGGCCGAAGCACGATCCCGAAGGCGGGCGCCGGGCGAACTGACGCCGCGCCAGCGCGAGGTCCTCGACCTCCTCGCGAAGCGGCACACCAACGGCGAGATCGCGGAGAAGCTCGGCATCTCGCTCTCGGCGGCGAAGTGGCACGTCAGCGAAATCATCGGCGAACTCGGTGTGGACACGCGCGAGGAGGCCGCGGATTGGTGGCGGGAGCGGAACGGGCTTCGGACGCGGCTCTGGCGTGGGGTCAGTGGCGGAATGGCCGCGGCAACCACCCGGCCTGTCGCTATCGGCACGGCGGTGGTGGCGGTTCTGGCCGTGATCGCCCTCGTGGCGGCGCTCCTGTGGCAGGGCGGTGACGACGAGGGCGTCCCATTCACGGATGACGAGACGCCGACAGCGACGATAACGTCCGCGGCGACCCCGGCAACGCCCACCGCGCCTACAGCGGCGACGGCAACGCCGGATCCAGAGTTGGTATACGAGACATATCCCGTGCCCGGGCGGGATGAACTGTTTGTGTACACGGCATTCGTTGGGGAAGAGACCGAGCCAAACCGCACATGGCCAGTCCGCGAGCTCGTGGTTCAAGACCTCGCCACAGGCACGTTGGTGGCGAGTTGGAAGTACTCCGGGATCGACCTCGGCTACCCCATCGGTGCCGTGGTTGGCGGAGGTCATGTCGTGGTGGCAACCCAGAGAGGGCTGATACGCTACAACCTCGACGGCTCAGGCGAACGGCCGTTGTTCAGCCCTCCCGCGCCCCAGACTATCGCCGACATTGCCGTCTCAGCTGACGGGCGTCTGGTTGCCGTCTCGAGTAACTGCTACCTGATGTGTCTTTCAGAGAATGCAGTGACCTTCTTCGATATCACTAGCGGCCAAGGAATCGGCCAGGTGACTCAATCTGCTCCAGGTTTCGAGAGCTTTGCGGGCGACATCTGGCAGATTGCCTGGGACGGTGATGGGACGGGGGTCTGGGTTCTTGGCGCTACTTATACCGAAGGGGGTGGGGGCCGGGCCTTCGTGGGTCTCGATGGGTCAGTGACGCCCTACAATCCAAGTGATTGGGGATTCTCGAACTTGTCACCTTCCGGGCGATATGTCGCGGAAGGTGTCCCCCAGATTGGCTGCATGCGGATCGGCGGGCGGGTCTTCCGGGTCACTGATCTGGATACCGGCGCCGTCGTGGCGACTGTCACCGGCGAAACCGGAGCTTATGCGGTTTGGGAGTGGTCACCCGACAGTTCGGCGGTGGTCTAT
The DNA here is from genome assembly GCA_937954195.1 of uncultured Dehalococcoidia bacterium. Taxonomy (GTDB): domain Bacteria; phylum Chloroflexota; class Dehalococcoidia; order Tepidiformales; family Tepidiformaceae; genus Amarobacter. The sequence goes on along the minus strand of CALFYR010000080.1, from coordinate 7,252 downwards.
CAGTTCATTCCTGGAGACATCGAGGCCAACTGTGATTGGGCCGGGAACGAACCCGATTATCGGCTTTTTACCCTCGCAACCGGCCAGAGCCAGTCAGTTGACGATATAACTGACCTTCACAAGAGCTGGTATGGAGAACACTTCGTCGAGGTCGTTTGCCTTGATCCATCTCCCGACAACCCGGTGTTGACGCGTTACGGCCCTAACTCGAGCTGCAAACAGCCCGGACCTGGCGAGACCGTTGGCGACGTATTCGTCGGAGGCGCGAAGGTAGCGTCATGGCAGACGTTCCAGACCGGTGATCCGGGTTTCGGAAGCGGCTTCGGCCTGCTTGAGCCAGTCGGATTCCTGCCTCGGTAGCCGGCCCCTACGTAATCGGCCACCGGGCGCTGGCCTCGTAGGCGTGCGCGATGGCGTGGTGAATCCAGATCTGGGCGACAATCTCGCCCTTCTCCATCTCGTAGCCGCCGAGCTTCACCACCTTGTTGAGGTCGGCTTCGTCGAGCGTCGCGACGAAGTCGGCTGACTTGTCGTGCCCTTCGATGATGGCGGCGATCACTTCGTCGCGGGACTTTTCGTTCTGGCTGGCGATGGCGGCGGCGTTGCCCTGGGCGATGCGGTCGGCGCCGATGCCCGAAAGCACGCCGGCATCGAGCAGCGGGTACAGGCCCTCGGCGCCCGCGGCAGTGGCGGCGACATGGCGAAAGGCGTCGCCGCTGGTCCACTGGTGGCCCAACTGGTGGTCCCAGTCCTTGCAGTTGGTTGCGGCCGCGGCCGCCCGGCGCCCGGCAAAGCGGATGCCGTCGGCGAGTTCTTGCTTGCTGATCATGTTGTCCCTCCGGCCGGGTGAAGAAGAGTTGAGGAGGTGCGCTTGTGGGCGATCAGGCGGCGACCCGTTGGGCGCATGGCGCCGAGCGGCCACGGAGGGCCGCGACTACAGCGCTAGTCGAACGATTCGTCTTCGGTCTCGACGTTGATGTCGGAGGTACCGGAATCCATGTCGTCGCTGGTCTCGCTCCATCCGTCGTCGGATTCCTCTTCGACGTACTCGTCGTCGCCGTATTCGATGTCGTCCTCGTCGTCCCGGCGGAGCAAGCCCTTGCGGGTGTAGGCGCGGACGTCGGACGCCCGGCCCTGCGGGAAACTGACCTGGTTGATCATCGAAGGGTGCTTGAAGGTCTCCCTCAGGATGACGCGAGGCTCGCCGGTCGCCGTGATCATGGCGGCGCTGTACTTGTTCCCGGCGGTCATCATCTTCGCAAGGCGAAGGCCGATTCGCGGCTCGATCATACCAATGTAGTCGCCCGTGGTGGTGTTCACGTTCACCGCGTTGCCCTGGACTTCGAGGGTCACCAGGTCGCCGGGATCGAGCAGCGCGGCGACATCCGCCTTGGTCGCCTGCAGGCGAGCGACGGTTGCGGTGCCCGTTTCCTCGACGAAGAGGCGGGTATCGAGCTGGCTCGGGGCGGCCCCTGGCGAATCGGTCATGGTTGCCAGCCGGTCCAGGTTCCGGCGGGCGATCGTGTTCGTTGGGTCGAGGTCCAGGGCCCGGCCATAGGCTTCGCGCGCGTCGGTGATCTGTCCGATTTCGGAGAGCGCTTTGCCAAGCCGGTTCAGGGCCTCGGATTCGTCGCCGAAGATACGGATAAAGTCACGGTTGAGGTTCGCGGCCTCAAGCCAGCGGCTATTGATGGCCAGCTTCACGGCCTGGTCGCTCATCTGCTTCCGGATGCGCTGCCGCTCTTCGAGCGTCATCGTGTCGAGATCGGGATCGTTGCTCATGTTCGTGTGTGCCTCTGCCCCGCCACAGGCCTCTGTTTGCCAAAAGCCCTCGCCTCCGCGCAGGCGGGAACACCCGGCCTCGGCGAGCGGACAGGATACGGCCCGATTCCGCCTCGGGCAACGAACGGGAAGTGTCTTATCGGAAGGTTTCGTCGATGGCCCGTATCACGATTGGCCCACGTACTATGGATGGGTGGGGTCGAATGCAGTGTACGAGGCAATGGAGGCGGCCTGGCGCGAGCTGGAGGGCCGGCTCGCGGCGTACCGGCTTGTCGTGCCCGGTACACCCTCGTTCCTCTGCCAGCCGGATGTGTGCACGGCGCACTGCTGCCACGCCTTCAGCGTGAACCTCGGCGAGCGTGAAGCCGCCCGGATGACCCGCGAAACCGGCATGCAGATGGTCGAATTCGTCGAACTGGATGATGGCGAACCGGTGACTCTGCCGATGGCGCAGCCGTACCTGCTTGCGCGGGCGGAGGGGCACTGCCGGTTCCTGGGCGAAAACCTCGGCTGCAACGTCTATGGAGGCCGGCCCAACGCGTGCCGGCTCTACCCACACTTCGTCGTCTTCTGGGATGCCGCTGAACGCCGGCCGCTTTTCGCCGGAAAACCAGAGTTTGCGGGGGCAGTCGAGGCAGCGCTTGCCGGCGACCCGGCCGCTCCGCTGCCGCTTCTGCTGGGCCACAGCGAATGTCCCGGATTCACCGGGCCGCCGATTGAAGAGGCGGCATGGCGCTCGCTCCTGCTTGAGACTTACCAATTGCAGTTCGAGGAACTGTGAAGTTGGACCAATCGCGTGACAGCGTGAAGGCGTTACGCTGATCCGCAGGAAGCGTTAGCACCAAGTGACTGCCCGGCAATTCGCAACTCTCGTCGGCCTCGCCTTTGTGTGGGGCTGTTCGTTTGTGCTGATCAAGGTGATGGCCGACGGCGGAATGGGCGGCCCGGCGATCGCCTCCATCCGGACGGCCCTTGGGCTGGCAACCATCATTCCCATCGTGCTGATGAACCGCTCGCAGCTGAGCCAGAAGCGGAGCACGTGGCTTTCGCTCGCCGGGCTCGGCCTGTTCAACTTCGCCGTGCCGTGGACGATTTTCGGCGTTGCGGCGCAGCACGTCCCCAGTGGCGCCGCGGCCATCGTGAATTCCACCGCGCCGCTCTGGGTCACGCTTATAACGCTGTTCGCCATGCGCGAAGAAGCTGTGAGCGGCCTCAAGCTCGCGGGCGTTGGCCTCGGGTTCGCCGGCGTCGTCGTCCTCATGGGCGAAGACCTGGGCAACATCGGCGGCGCGGCCACGCTCAGCATGCTGGCGATCATGGTCGCAACACTCAGCTATGGCTCCTCGGCGCTGTACATTCGGAAGACGATGGCCGGCGTGCCCCCGGTGGTGGTTGCTGGTGGCCAAATTGGGTTCGCCACGCTCTTCCTTGCCCCGGTTGCCATCGTCACGGGCAGCTATTCGGGTGTCGATTGGAACTGGGAGGTCATCGGCTCGGCGGTGGCGCTCGGCGCCATCGGGTCCGGTTTCGGCCCAATCGCGTACATGGGTCTCATCCAGCAGGTCGGGGCGCTGCGCGCTTCCGTGGTGACGTATCTCATCCCGCCGGTGGGCGTGATCCTCGGCTGGCTGGTCCTCGATGAGCAGGTCGGCTGGAACATGGTTGGCGGCCTTGCGCTCATCCTCGCGGGTGTCTCGCTCACCCAGGGCCTTATCCGGATGCGCGCGAGACCCGAACCGGCGCCGGTCGCGATTTCGCCAGCCGGTGGCGAATAGGCCACGCCAAGCTGGTAAGCTTCCGCGCACTATGGGACGTGACCTTCGCCTGCCTATTCGCAAAGAAGTCCTGGACGTCCGCGATACGGTCGTCGCCCTCAGGCGGGACTTCCACCAGTTCCCCGAGCTTTCGTGGCAGGAACATCGCACGCAGGAGAAGGTGCTCGCCCACCTGACCTCGCTGGGCCTCGACGACGTCCGGCCAATTGCGAAGACCGGGGCCACGGCCCTGGTGAAGGGTTCGAAGCCGGGCCCGTGCGTCCTCTGGCGCGCCGACATGGACGCCCTTCCCGTCCCGGAGAAGAGCAAGCTGCCGTACGCATCACAGAACGAAAGCGTGATGCACGCCTGCGGCCACGACACCCACATGGCCATCGCGCTCGGGCTGGCGGAGTTGTTCCAGGCTCGCCGCACGGAACTCGCAGGTTCGGTGAGGTTCGTGTTCCAGCCAGCGGAGGAGGCAGCCGGTGGCGCTCAGGCATGTGTGGCCGATGGCGTGCTCGAATCCCCGCGCGTGACCACCGCGCTCGGTCTTCACATCAGCGCGGACATCCCGATTGGAATGATCAACGTGGCGGCCGGACCGTTCTTCGCGGCGCCGACGGCGTTCCGCATCGTGATCAACGGCCGCGGGGGCCACGCCGCTGCACCCCACCAGTCGGTCGATGCCGTGGTCGTCGCGGCGCACGCGATTGTCGCGCTGCAAACGGTGGTCAGCCGCTCGATCGCGCCATCGGAGACCGGCGTGCTGACGGTGGGGAAGGTAACTTCCGGGTTCCGCGGAAACGTCATCGCCGAATCCGCCACGCTTTCAGGGACGATCCGGAGCTACACGCAGCTCGTCCGGGAGACGATGGTTGCCCGCACGGAGGAAGTCCTCACCGGCGTGTGCGCCGCCTTCGGGGCCGAATTCACCTTCGAGCACAACACGAGCTGTCCGCCGCTCGTGAACGACCCGCAGGTAACCGAGTTCGTGCGCAAGGAAGCGCTCAACTACTTCGGACCGAACATGATTGTCGCGGCGCCCACCATGGGTGCCGAGGACATGAGCGTGTTCCTGGAGGAGCGGCCGGGCTGCTACTTCTGGCTCGGCGCGCGAAATGAGTCGAAGGGAATTGCCGGCCGCCACCACGACCCGGCCTTCGTCATCGATGAGGATGCGCTCCCCATTGGTCTTGAGTTCGGATCCAGGCTCATCGAAACCCGGCTCTCCGGCTGACCCCGTCAGCGGTTCGGCAGCACGAACCCGAATGTTGAACCCGACCCTTCTGACGACTGCACCCAGATCCGTCCGCCGTGCGCCTCGATGATGCCACGCGCGATGCTCAGCCCGAGACCGCTGCCGCTGCCATTGGCGCGAAGCCGGGACGCCTCGCCACGGTAGAAGGTGTCGAATACGTGAGGGAGGTCCCGCGGCGGGATGCCTTCGCCCGTATCACGGACTTCCACCTGAACGCCTTCAGCGGTTGGCTCGGTGCGCAGGACGATGGAGCCATCGGCGGGCGTGTGGCGGACCGCGTTCTGCAGGAGGTTGTAGAGCACCCGCGTCAGACGCTGGGGATCGACGCTGACGGGCGGCGTGGCCCGGCCCGGTTCGAACGCGAGACGAATGCCCGCTCGCTCGGCCTGCGGCCGGAAGGCATCGATGGTCTCCGCAACCACATCTTCGAGACGCAGCGACTCAAGATGCAGCCGCAGCTCGCCGCTATCGATGGTCGTCAGTTCGAAGAGGTCATCGATGAGCGACGAAAGCCGGCCAACCTCGGACCGGATGTTATGCAGGTAGCGCGCACTCGTTTCCCGGTCAGTCACCACGCCATCGACCATTGCCTCGACCATCGCCTGCATGGTGGAGAGCGGCGTACGCAGGTCGTGGGAGATTGCGGCGAACAGCGCCCTGCGGGCCTGCTCGGTCTCGGCGCGCTGCTTGTGCGCGGATTCCAGCGCGGCGGCCATTTTGTTGAAGGCGGCGCCAACCCGTGCTGCCTCGTCGTCACCCCGGATGTCGACCCGGGCCGAGAGATCGCCCTCCGCGAGCCGCGCCGCAGCGGCTTCGAGGGCTTCGAAGCGGTGGCTGACCGTCCGCGTCATGACGATGGCGGCGCCCGCTGTCGCGAGGAACGCGAACCCGCAAAGTACCAGCAGCAGTTCCAGGTCGTGCGTCGAAAGGAACATGAGCCAGGCGGCGACGAGGATGTTCATGACCAGGCCGAGCAGGCCAACCCCGCAGATAGCGATGAGCCGCCAGCGGAGCGCCAGGCCGGCACTCCAGCGCCCGGAAGTGAGCGCCACCAGCGCCCCGACCGTCCCGGTCCCGAGCACAGCCGCGGCCATAATGAGCATGTCGGCGAGCGGCGGTTCGAACAGGAACCAGGTGGCGATGAGTGCCAGCGCCGCGCCCACACCGACGGTCCCCCAGGCGGCGACATGGTCCCGGGCCGCCATCAGTCGTCCCACCTGTACCCGACGCCCCAGACCGTCTGGATGTGGCGTGGATTTTCTGGCTCGCGTTCGACCTTCGTACGCAAGCGGCGGATGTGCACGGTCACGGTACTGGCATCGCCGAACCACTCGTACTTCCACACCCTGGTGAGGAGCTGCTCGCGGGTGAACACTTCGCCGGGGTGATTCACCAGGAACCAGAGCAGGTCGAACTCCCGCACCGTGAGATCGACGGGGTCGCCAGCGACTTCAACGGAGCGGCCGCGAGGGTCGATGGAGATGTCTCCGCGGACCACGCGGTCGCTCTGAAGCAACGACTTGTCGAGCGTCCGGCGGAGCACCGCACGGACGCGTACGACCAGTTCGCGCGGGCTGAAGGGCTTCGCCAGGTAGTCATCGGCGCCGACTTCGAAGCCCGCGATGCGGTCCATTTCGTCGCCGCGAGCGGTGAGCATGATGACCGGCGTCTCGGACTGCTGGCGGATCTCCCGGCAGACGTCGATGCCGCCGAGCTTGGGGAGCATCAGGTCCAGGACGACAAGGTGAGGCCGCATTTCGCCGTAGGCGCGGAGCGCCGCTTCACCGTCGGCTTCGGTGCGGACCGTGTAGCCTTCGCGCGCGAGATAGCGTTCGACCACCTCGGTGACCACGGGTTCGTCATCGACCACGAGAATGCGGGGCGCGTCCATTCAGGGAAATGGTACGCCGTTGCGCACGGCCGGTTCTGAACAGAATGTGACGGCAATGTCCCCGGAGGACCTCCGCCAGGGCTTATTCGAACACCCAGCGGTCCGTATCACGGCCCCAATCGATAAGCTCGGCCGGCTTGAAGAACAGCTTGAGCTCGCGCGCCGCGCTCTTCGGGCTGTCACTTGCATGGACCAGGTTGCGTCCGCGTTCGAGGCCGAGGTCGGCGCGGATGGTGCCGGGCGCAGCTGCCACCGGGTCGGTCGAGCCGATGGTGTTGCGGACGACCTGGACGGCGTTCGTGCCTTCCCAGGCGATGGCGATGACCGGGCAGCTGGTGATGTACTCGACCAGGCCTTCGTAGAACGGCTTGCCCTTGTGCTCCGCGTAATGCTTTTCCGCCGTCGCCCGGGTGATGTGGACGAGCTTCATGCCGGCGATGCGCAGGCCGCGCCGTTCGAGTCTGCCGATGATTTCGCCCGCGAGGCCACGCTGCATGGCATCGGGTTTCACGAGAAAGAGGGTGCGTTCCATGGATACCTCCAGTTATGAAGCGGCGCTACGCA
>CALFYR010000079.1 GCA_937954195.1 uncultured Dehalococcoidia bacterium | reverse complement strand
ACCAGCGCATCACCAGTTTCTGCCGCACCTGTCAGCCGGAAATGCCGGCGTAGGGTTGATTCGAACCAGGCAATCAGAGGCCCGCCAGGGATGGCGGGCGTGTGGCATCAGCACCACCCAAGTAGGCCACCACGGACGATCCAGCTGCCATCATCATTCACCGGGCGAGTGACACGCGCGGCATCCCTGCCGGGCCTCTGTTGGTGCGTCGCCAGTGGCTAGAATGATGGGGTGGCGGAACCCCTCGCGTATTTCGTTACCCTTTCGGCCTACGGCGACCGCGTGCACGGCGATGATCGAGGAAGCGTCGACCGACGCAATAACGTCATGGATCTGCCTCCCCTGTCGGCTGATCCGCACCGGCGAAATCGCGAAGCCCGTCTCATGAAGTCGCCACCCATGAGGTTCACGGAACTTCGTCGGGAGGTGATTGAGCGAAGCTTCGCGGAGACCTGCGACTTCCGTGGATGGAGCCTGATTGCGGTTCACTGCCGCACAAACCACGTCCACGCCGTACTCTCTGCCCCCGAAGCCGGGCCGTCGCAGGTGCTTCACCGGCTGAAGTCACGCGCCACCAGGGCGCTGCGCGAGTCGGGAGCCACCGAACCAGCCGCAGCGGTCTGGAGCCGCCACGGGAGCACGCGCCACCTCTGGAACGAGGATGATGTCGCCGCTGCCGTTGACTACACGATGAATTTCCAGGGCGTCGATCTTCCCGGCACACTCGCCTGGCGCGAACACCGTGACGAACGCGTCCGCTGAATCAGAGGCCCGCCAGGGATGGCGGGCGTGTGGAATCAGTACCAGGGCCGGTGCTCAACCAACCGCTCCCCCATGCCATCATGATCGATCGGGCAAGCGACATGCCCGGCATCCCTGCCGGGCCTCTGTTGGTGCTTGTCCCACCCCCAAATTCCCGCCCATTTCTCCATAACAACGGTCGAGCCCAGCGCCCTCCCGGTGTAGACTGGGCCTCCCAAAGATATGTTCACCCATCTACACACTCACACCGAGTATTCCCTGCTCGATGGCATGAGCAAGATGGCTCCCCTCATGGACCGCGTGAAGTCGCTCGGCCAGGAGGCCGTCGCCATGACGGACCACGGCGCCCTCTACGGCGCGATCGATTTCTACCGCGAAGCCACCGCCCGCGGCATCAAACCCATCATCGGCCTCGAAGCCTACGTCGCCCCCGGCAGCCGCCACAGCCGCGAACGCGGCGATAGCTCCCCCTACCACCTCATCATGCTCGCCCGGGATATGGCGGGCTACAAAAACCTCATCGCCCTCGTCACCAAGTCCAACCTGGAAGGCTACTACTACAAACCCCGCATCGACCGGGAACTGATGGAACTCCACAACGAAGGCATCACCGTCCTCTCCGGCTGTCCCTCCTCCGAGTTCCACCGCCGCATCCAGGAAGGCGACCGCGAAGGCGCCATGGATGTCGCCCGCTACTACCGAGAAGTCTTCGATGGGCACTACTACCTCGAAGTCCAGAACCACGGCGACGAGAAGTTCAGCCGCCTCAACCCCGTGATCGCCGATATCGGCCGCGAAATGGGCATCAACGTCGTGGCCACCAACGACAGCCACTACACCCACCCGGATGAGGCCGAAGCCCACGACGTGCTCCTCTGCATCGGCACGAACGCCACCGTCGATCAGCCCAACCGCTTCAAGATCGATGGCACCGGCTACCACGTGAAGAGCGAGGACGAAATGCGCCTCGCCTTCCCCGATAACCCCGAGTTCCTCTCCAACACCATGCTCGTCGCCAACGAGTGCGACCTCGACCTCCACTTCGAACGCACCCTCCTCCCCGAACCACCCATCCCGGCCGGCCGCAGCAGCGACGAATACCTCGCCGAACTCTGCTTCCGCGGCCTCCACGATCGCTTCGACGAAATCACGCCCGAACTCGAACAGCGCCTCACCTACGAACTCGACGTCCTCAAGCAAACCGGCTTCACCGACTACATGTACGTGGTCAAAGAGATCGCCGACTTCGCCCGCAAGCAGGGCATCCGCATGGGCGTCCGCGGCTCCGCCGCCGCCTCCCTCGTGCTCTACGCACTCAAGGTCACCGACATCGATCCGGTGGCGAACCGGCTCGTCTTCGAACGCTTCCTCAACCTCGAACGCCGCGAAATGCCCGACGTCGACTTCGACTTCGCCGACGACCGCCGCGACGAGATGATCCGCTTCGCCTACGAACGCTATGGCAAGGATCGCGTCGCCCAGATCATCACCTTCGGGACGCTCGGCGCGAAGGCCGCCATCCGCGATGTCGGCCGCGCCCTCGGCATCTCCTACGCCGAAACGGACCGCGTCGCCCGCCTCGTCCCCGATCAGCTCCACATCACCCTGGCCGAATCGCTCGAGCAGTCCCAGGAGATGAAGGACGCCTACGAGAGCGACCCCAAAGTGAAGCGCCTGCTCGATACCGCGCAGAAGCTCGAAGGCGTCTCGCGCCACGCGAGCACCCACGCCGCCGGCGTCGTCATCTCCCGCGACCCGCTCATTGAGACCGTGCCCCTCCAGCGCCCCAGCAAGGGCGACGAGGACAGCATCCCCACCACCCAGTTCGCCATGGAGCAGGTCGCCAAGATCGGCCTCCTGAAGATGGACTTCCTCGGCCTTTCGAACCTCAGCATCCTCCAGCGCGCGGTCGAACTCATCAAGGAAACCACCGGCGAAGACATCGACATCGTCCACCTCCCCGATGGCGATACGAAGGCGATGGAGATGCTCGGCAAGGGCGAGACGTTCGGCGTGTTCCAGCTGGAATCCGCCGGAATGCGGCGCTACATCCAGGACCTCCAGCCCGCCAACATCTCGGACCTCTGCGCCATGGTCGCGCTCTACCGGCCGGGCCCCATGCAGCACATCCCCCGCTTCATCGATTCGCGGCACGGCAAGATCCAGGTCACCTACCCCCACCCGGACCTGGCGAACATCCTGGACGAAACGTTCGGGGTCATCGTCTACCAGGACCAGGTGATGCTCATCGTCCAGCAGTTCGCCGGCTACACCCTCGGCCAGGCCGACATCATGCGGAAGGCCATGGGCAAGAAGAAGGCCGAGATCATGGTCGAAGAGCGCGGCCGCTTCATCGCCGGCGCCATGGCCAAGGGCTATTCCGAAGCCGATGCGGGCGCCGTCTTCGACCTCATCGAGCCCTTCGCCGGATACGCCTTCAATAAGGCCCACAGTTGGTGCTACGGCCACATCGCCTACCAGACCGCCTGGCTCAAGGCGAACTACCCGGTCCAGTACATGACCGCCCTCCTCCGCCTTACCAAGAGCGCACCCGATACCCATGCGCGCATCGCCGCGGCCGTCGCCGAATGCTCCAAGCTCGGCATCGAAGTGCTCCCGCCCGATATCAACATGAGCCACGACAACTTCAGCGTGGAGAAGCGGCAGGATGGCTCGCTCGCCATCCGCTTCGGACTCGGCGTCGTGAAGAACGTCGGCTCCACCGCCTGCGAAGGCATCATCGCCGAGCGCGAAAAGGGCGGCATCTATAAGGACATCGAAGACTTCTGCAAGCGGGCCGACCTCAGCGGGGCAAACTCACGGGTGCTCGAACACCTCGCCAAGGCCGGCGCCTTCGACCTCATCGGTGGGCCACCCGGCCCGTACAACCGCCACACCCTCGCCATCAACGCCGAACGCCTCGCCGCGCTCGCGAAGAAGGAACGCGAACTCAAGGAGAGCGGGCAATCGACGATGTTCGATCTGTTTGGGAGCCAGGTCGACACGCCGTTGCCCACGCTGGACCTGGAAGAAGTGCCCGCCCGCAAGGAAGACATGCTCGCCTGGGAGAAGGAACTCCTCGGCGTCTACGTCTCGGAACACCCGTTTAAGGCCGTGGCGCAGGATGTCGGCCGGTTCGCCACCCACACGCTCGCCGACCTGGGACAGGACCTGGCCGGTCAGACGGTCACCGTCGCCGGCATGGTCAGCCGCGTGAACGCGCGCACCACCCGCGATGGACGCAAGTTCTACGTGGTCGACCTGGAAGACCTCGCCGGCAACGCCGAACTCACGGTCTGGAGCGACACCATCGAACTGACGAGTGAAGAGATCTCGGCCGAGGGCCGCGTCCTCGTGTGCTCGGTCGAACTCCGCGACCGCGGCGACCGCGTGAACCTGAATGTCCGAAAGGCCGCTCCCTACGATTCCGAGGCCGGCACGGTCGTTGGGTTCGTCGCCGAGCAATGGCAGGTCGAACAGCCGAAGCGCCGCCCCCGCATGGACGAAGCCCCCGGCGATGGCCCGGCGCCGTACCCCCAGCGCCAGACCGGCTACACCCCGGGTGGCAACGCCAACGGCAACGGCAACGGGTACCGCAACGGCTCGCCGGCCCCGAACGGCCAGCGCGCGAACGGCCACGCCTATAACGGCGCTACCGCCGAGGCCTCCCGCCCCGGCACCACCCCGCCGGTCAACGCCGACCGTGCCAGGCTCACGATTACGCTCTTCGAAACCGAGGATGAACTGGCCGATAAGGCGCTGCTGAAAACCATCGTCGGCATGCTGAACGAACACCCCGGCACCGACGAAGTCCGCCTCGTCGTACGCGATACCGCCGGCGAGGAACTGGAGTTCGACTTCCCCCGCGCCGCCGCCACCGAGGACCTGCAACGCAGCCTGCGTTCGTTCCTCGGCAACCGCGGGACCGTCCGTGTCACCGGCGCAAAGATGGTGGGAGCGGCGTAAGGCGCGGGACGCAGCGGCACGTGCGATATACTGGTTGCGTGGCACGCGAACTCGTCATCCCAATCGAAGACTTTGAACAGCGGTTGAAGTCGCTCCTCGAAGAGGTCGCCGCAACGGGCGAAGAGATCGTCGTGACGGAAGACGGACGCCCGCTCGTTCGCGTCGCCCGAGAAAGCACTGCACCGGTCCGGGAGGACATCTCAGGAATGGTGAAGGTGCTGGGCGATATTGAGTCACCCCTGGAAGACGAGTGGCAGTCCAGTAAGTGGTAGTTGTCGATACCCACGCCCTCATTTGGTGGACTGAGCGACTGCCTGACCTGTCGCAGCGAGCACGTGATCTCCTTAACCAGTCAGCTGAGGTTGTGATTCCGGCAGTGGTGGCCTGGGAGGTAGCGATGCTTGAGTCGCGCGGAAAGATTGCGGTCGAAGGTGGCGCACTCGCGTATGTCGAGCGTGCCGCCCGGTTGACCGGCGTCCGGCTGCATCCACTTACGCCCGCGATAGCCGTCCGGGCGGTCCAACTAGGCGATTCGATGCCTCGCGACCCCGCAGACCGCATGATTGTGTCGACCGCCATCGAACTCGGACTTCCACTTGTCAGCCGGGATCGACGTATCGCCGCATCAGGTTTGGTACCGGTCCTCTGGTAATCACGGCGCCGCCGGCGCCGCCGCCCACTTCCGCGGCGAATACGTCACCTCCGCCGCAAGCTTCTCGATCACGCTGATCCCATCCCGCTCGTATGCCGCCGTCGTCTCCGGTCCGAGGCTCACGTCGATCTCGTACACGCCGACAGTCCCGCACACCACACTCAACAACAGCGAGCCGTCCCCCAGCCGGAAGAGCGACCACTCCCACGTCTTGTCGGCAATGAGCTCGCGAGCCTCATCCACGCCGGTGATGTTACTGCGATTCGTCCTCGTCCCGGCCCTTCGCTTCCATCGCGATTCCCAGCGCAACGCCGACCGCGACACCCGCGCCAATCCAGTACGCCTCGCCGGTCGCCGCAAAGAACGCGCTGCCCACCGCAACACCAATTGCCGTCCACACCCCAAGGTTCATGGCCGCCTCCAACCCCCACCCAATCAGCGTATCAGCGGGCTCCAAACCTGCCTTACCGGACCTGAACTACTCCAACTCCAGCGCCAACACTGTCGCGAACGGGTCCAGCACGTCCTCCGGCACGCTGATGGTCACCTCGCCCTTCGGGTCCGGGTTGAACCACTGGTCGATGATCGCGCAGCGCGTCGTGAACTCCAGCTCCCGCCCGGAGGCGAGCACCCTCACCGATTTCACGTGCTTGATCGGCATGCCCCGCACGGTGACCGTCTCGTATGGGCGCAGAAGCAGATGCAGGTAGATGGTGTTGCCCCGCTTCGTGCTCGGACCGTAGAACTGCCACGGCTCCAGGCCCGGTTCGGTGCCGACAATGCTTGCGCCGTTCTGGCTCAGCCAGCGCTGCATCGCCCCCAGGATGGCCCGCTGCTCCGGCATGATGCTCCCATCCCCCATCGGGCTCACGTTCAGCAAAAGGTTCCCGCCCCGGCCCGCCACCTCGCACAGCGTGTGCACCACCTGCCGCGGCGACTTCCATGCCTCATCGCGCGGGTTGTACCCCCAGCTCTCGTTGAGTGTCATGCACGTTTCCCACGTGCGGTGCGGCGCCTGGGCCGGCACGAACTGCTCCGGCGTTTCGAAGTCCCCCACCCCGGGCAAACGGTCGTTCAGCAGGATCCCCGGCTGCAACTCGCGGATCAGCGACTCCAGCTCCGTTGCGCGCCACTGCTCCGCGGTCCGCTCCCACCCGCCATCGAACCAGAACACGTCGATCGTCCCGTAGTTCGTCAGCAGTTCGCGCACCTGCTCGAACATCACGTCCACAAAGCGCGCCCACGCCTCCGGCTCCGGCTGGCGGTGGCGCCCGAACCGGTACGGCCGGTCCTCGTCCCGCCACGCCGGGTAGTCCGGATGCGCCCAATCGATGAGCGAAAAGTAGAAGCCGACCCGCAGCCCTTCGGCCCGGAACGCATCCACGTACTCGCGGACGATGTCTTTCCCGTACGGCGAATGCTCGACCCCGAACGTGCTCGTCTTCGTGTGGAACATCGCGTAGCCGTCGTGGTGCTTCGTCGTCAGCACCGCGTACTGCATGCCGAGCGCCTTCGCCGTTCGCGCGAGCGCAACAGGGTCCCAGTACTCGGGATTGAACGTCGCCGCCGAGGATTGGTACCGCTCAACCGTCAGGTCGCCTTCCGGCAACGCCGAATTTCCGCCAACCATAGGCCACGAAAGCTCCACACCCTGCTGGGAAGAGTGCCCCCAGTGGATGAACATCCCGAACCGCGCCGTATCGAACCACGTTGTCATGGCCCGGAATCATACGTGTACCGCCATCTCACGCGCCGACCGCGACCTCGATCACCCGGGAAGATGGCTCCGGAACCTCCAGCCCATCCTCGCGCAGACCCTCAAGATGGAATTCGATTGCCTCTCGAATGAGCTGTTCGACTTCCGCCGCAGTCTCGGCCGCCGCGACACAACCGGGAAGGTCAGGTACCCAGGCGCCGTAGCTCGAATCGCCCTTCTCGATGATGACCGTGTATTGCTTCACTTCGGATCCTCGATCTCCGCCTGCCGCCAGATGTTCTTCAGTGTCGTCATGGCCCGGATCATACGGCCACACGCACCCAGGCAATCAGAGGCCCGGCAGGGATGCCGGGCATGTCCCTCGCCACCACACCCATCCACCCCAAACCACATCCACCCTCTTGCACAACTCCCAACCAGCTTTTTATAGTCAGTTGCACGAAAGGACGGACTGCCACCCACCGGCAGCCGCACAGCGGTGAAACCCATGCTCCGCGGTCCCGCAACCACCCCCGGC
>CALFYR010000078.1 GCA_937954195.1 uncultured Dehalococcoidia bacterium | reverse complement strand
CGGAGCGGGCCGTGGAGGCGGCGGCGGATACGGCTACAGCGACGTTAACGAGGATGTCTCCGCATACAAGATCGCGGCGCACAATCATCAGCCGGAAATCCAACAGGAACTCGCCAACCTGCGGGAGGCTCCGCGGCCCAAGGTTACGTTTGTGCCGCACCTCGTGCCGATGACCCGTGGCATTCACGCGACGTGCTATGCGCCTCTCGCGCGGGATATCACGAAGGCGGACCTGCTGGCGGCATATCGAGAGTTCTATGCTGACGCGCCGTTCACGAAGGTCGTCGACGCTCCGCCTCACACGAAACACACGCTCGGCACGAACATGTGCCTCGTGCACCCGACGGTTGACGAGCGGAATGGCATGCTGGTCGCGGTCGGGGTCCTCGATAACCTGGGCAAGGGCGCAGCCGGCCAGGCGATCGAGAACATGAACCTGATGCTTGGAATCGAGCAGAAGGCCGGACTGGACCTGCCTGCGGTGTATCCATGACCTACGAGCTTGATACGACGGGTCATTCAACGTCGCCAAAGGGATTCGTCGCCGGCTCTGCGTACGCGGGCGTGAAGACGTACGGGGAAGGCAAGCTCGACCTCGGCGTGCTCGTTTCCGAACGGCCCTGCACGGTTGCCGCCACGTACACCCGCAACGTGCTGCATTCCGCGTCCGTCGATGTAAACCGGGCGAAACTGACCGTCAGTCCGGCACGGGCGGTTGTCTGTAACTCCGGCGTGGCGAACTCCAGCACGGGCCCGCGGGGCATTGCCGATGGCTACCGCCTGGCGGAACTTGCCGCCCAGCGCGCAGGCATAGCTCCGGAGGAGATGCTGGTCTGCAGCACGGGGGTCATCGGCCACTTCCTGCCGATGGACAAGCTCGAGGCTGGAATGGAAGGCATCACGCTACATACGGGCGGCGGGACGGATTTCGCCCGGGCGATCATGACCACGGATACGCGTCCGAAGCATGCATCCGTCGCGTTCGGCCAGTACACGCTTGGCGGATGCTGCAAAGGGTCCGGAATGATCCATCCGAACATGGCGACAATGCTCGCCTTCCTCACGACCGACGCGCCCGTCGCGCAGGAGTATCTCCAGGCCTCGTTGAGCCGGGTCGTGGACCGCTCCTTCAACCTGGTTTCGGTCGATGGCGATACCAGCCCGAGCGACACCGTGCTGCTCTTCGCGAACGGCGCGGCCGGGGGTGAGCTGATCGACGAGGCGTCGCCATTGGCCGAGGCGTTCGAGGGTGCCCTGGAAGCGCTCTGCGTCTACCTGGCGAAAGAGATTGCACGCGATGGCGAAGGGGCCACGAAACTCATCGAGTTCCGCGTCACCGGTGGCCACACCACCGAAGAAGCGCGGAGCATGGTCCGCCTCCTCAGCACGTCGTACCTCCTGAAGTCGGCGGTCCATGGCGCCGATCCGAACTGGGGGCGGGTGACCGCTGTCATCGGCCGCTCGGGGCTCACGGTGAATGAGCCGGGCGTCACCATCGACATTTGCGGCACGCGGGTGTTCGAGCACCAGCAGCCGACGTCGTTCGATCCGGATGCGCTCTCGCGGGCCATGAAGTCAGACGTGGTTAGCATTGAATGCGGCCTCGGCGCGGGCGATGGCGCCGCGACTGGTTGGGGGTGCGACCTTTCCGCCGAGTACGTCTCTATCAACGCGGACTACCACACGTGACCGTCGATCTGGTTATCAAGATCGGTGGCAGTACCCTTGGTTCGACCGACACGACGTTCCGCGATGTCGCGGCAATCGCTTCCGCGGGTGCGACGCCGGTAGTGGTTCACGGTGGTGGAGCGGAAGCCAGCCGCTGGCTGGAGCGAATGAACATACCGTCGCGCTTCGAGCGAGGGCTAAGAGTAACCGACGAAGATGTTCTGCCAGTCGTGGTTGCCGTTTTTGCGGGACTCGTGAACAAGCGAATCGTGACAGCGATTAACGCGGCGGGAGCCCGCGCGGTTGGAATATGCGGCGCCGATGGGCGAATTCTCGAGTGCAGGCTGGCCGACCCGGCGTTCGGATTCGTGGGCGAACCGGTGGCCGTCCATCCTGAGGCCATCCATGCGCTCCATGGGGCCGGCATCGTGCCCGTTATCGGCCCCATCGGGCACATACCAGGTCCGGTGTCCGACCAGCTCGTGAACGTGAACGCGGACACCGTTGCCGGGAACATCGCCGCAGCGCTCGGCGCCCGCAGGCTGGTGTTTCTCACTGATGTCGAAGGTGTCCGGGGAGGTGACGGGCAGCGAATTCCAAGGCTCAGCGAAGGCGAAGCCCGCTCGCTGATCGCTGATGGAACCATCGCCGGCGGCATGATCCCGAAGGTCGATGCCTGTCTCCACGCCCTCGGCCTCGGTGTCGAAGTTCAGATTGTCGATGGACGGGTCGATGGTGCGCTGACAAAGCTTGAAGGTGCGGGCACCGTCTTCCTCCCGTGAGTTGGCCGGCGTTAACAATCGACGTCGAAAATGATGACAGCCATCATCTGAATCGACAGAATGAACCTCAACCGTGAACGAGACAGACGTCATCGCCGCCGAACCTGAACCAACCGCCGATGGGTTGGACGCGCCCGAAGGCGACCGAAGTCCGGCGTTCGACCTCGAAGATCCCTCGCTCTACTTGAATCGCGAGATGAGCTGGCTGGAATTCAACCAGCGCGTACTGGCCGAGGCCCTCGACCCCCGGAATCCCCTGCTTGAGCGGGTGAAGTTCCTTGCCATTACCGCGAGCAATCTCGACGAGTTCTTCACCAAGCGGGTGGGGTGGATCAAGCGGATGCTGGGTAGCGACCCGCGCGCCATGACTGTCGATGGGCTCACCATGACGGAGCAGCGCGACCTGGTCATCGACCGGTGTACGGCGATGCGACGGGAGATTGACGAGGCCTGGCAGTCGCACCTTGCGCCCGCCCTCGCGGAGCATGACATCCGGATCGTGCGGTTTCATGAACTCGACGCCGAAGTACGGGATCGGCTGCGCGCGTATTTCGAGCAGGCGATTTTCCCGGTGCTCACTCCCCTCGTGGTGGACCCGGCACATCCATTCCCGTTCATATCAAGCGGGAGCCTGTCACTCGCGTTGAATGTCCGCCATCCGGGAACGGGGCAGGACCGTTTTGCGCGCGTGAAGGTTCCTGGAAACCGGCCGCGCTTCGTCGAGGCGGGCGAGGGGCGATTCGTATTACTCGAAGACCTGATCGCTGCGCATGCCGGGATGCTCTTTCCTGGAATGGAAGCAACTGAGTGGCACGCGCTTCGGGTTATTCGAAGCGCCGAGATGGGAAGTCCGGGAGAGGAGGCGGATGACCTCCTGGAGTTGATCGAATCGGCATTGAGACGGCGACGCCTGGCCGAGGCGGTCAGCCTTGAGGTCACGGGCGAACTGCCGCCGGGCAGGCTCGAGCTCCTGCTTGAGGAACTCCAGCTCAGCGAATCAGAGGTTTACTTCTCGGAGGGCCCTCTCGGTCTGCACGACCTCTTCCAGCTGGCGGGCCTCCCGATTGCCGAGATCAGCGATCCGCCGTTTACCCCGACGGTGCCTTCGATGTTCCAGGGGACGGGAGATGCCGCGTCGCTCTTCACTTCGATTCGCGAACGGGACATCCTCGTCCATCATCCCTACGAGTCTTTCGACGCCACCGTCGTCAGGTTCGTGGAGGAAGCGGCCGAAGACCCCGCGGTTCTCGCCATCAAGCAAACGATGTACCGGACATCGCCGGACTCGCCGATCCTGGAGGCGCTCATTGAAGCGGCCGGGCGGGGTAAGCAGGTAGCCGTGTTGGTGGAACTTACCGCACGATTCGACGAGGCGAACAACATCGAGTGGGCCCGAAAGCTTGAGTCTGCCGGTGTGCATGTGGCTTACGGCATTCCCGAACTGAAGATTCACTCCAAGATCTGTCTCGTCGTCCGGGAGGAAGCCTCGGGTGTCACGATGTACTCGCACATCGGAACGGGAAACTACAACTCCCGTACAGCCCGCCTTTATACGGACCTCGGGCTCTTCACCGCCGACCCGAAGATCAGCGCCGACCTTGTGCGCATCTTCAACCTGCTCACGGGCTTCGGCCAGCTCACGGAAACGGACGAGCTGCTTGCCGCGCCGGCCGGCCTTCGCCGCCAGATCGTCACGCGCATCGAACGGGAGATAGAAAACGCACGCGCGGGGCGGCCTGCGCGCATCGTCTTCAAGATGAATGCGCTCGAGGACATGGAGTGCACACGGCTCCTCTACGAGGCGTCCCAGGCTGGCGTGAAGGTTGACCTCATCATCCGCGGGATCTGCCGGCTGCGACCGGGGATTGCTGGCCTCAGCGAGAATGTGCGCGTGGTGAGTGTG
>CALFYR010000077.1 GCA_937954195.1 uncultured Dehalococcoidia bacterium | reverse complement strand
GGACGAGTTCGGTGAGGACGCCGTGGACGTCTTTCGGGTAGAAGAAGGCGGCGCCTGCCTTGGGGCCGAGGTCGATCTGGGAGAGGCCGCGTTCGCGGAGGACGGCGGCGTCTTCCTTGACGTTGTCGACGGCGTAGCCGATGTGGTGGAGGCCGGGTCCGCGGCGGGAGAGGAACTTGGCGGCGCCGGATGAATCGTCCTGGGGGACGATGATCTCGACGACGGTTTCACCTTCGCCGACCTGGATGAAGTAGTTGATGGTGCGTTCGGGAGCGAAGTACGAGCCGGTTTCGCCGGCGCCCTTCCAATCGGCGATATCGAAGCCCATGTGTTCGATGAAGACCTTGCGGGCTTCTTCCCAGGATGGCGAGACGAGCCCGATGTGGTCGATGCGGCGGATCATGAGCGGACTCCCTGAATGCGATGGGGGGAGCGTAGAGAGGTAGGGCCGGGCTGTCGAGTTACCAGGTGTAGTGGTTCTGGGTAGGCCACTGGGGGTAATCGCCTGTGCCGCGGACATCGTGCGGCG
Source organism: uncultured Dehalococcoidia bacterium (assembly GCA_937954195.1). Classification (GTDB taxonomy): domain Bacteria; phylum Chloroflexota; class Dehalococcoidia; order Tepidiformales; family Tepidiformaceae; genus Amarobacter. Next base: position 1,651 of record CALFYR010000077.1, on the reverse strand, counting down.
TGCCTTTGCCCTTGTGTTCGTGGACGGCGACGTGGCCGCCCCAGTACGTGCCGCCACCCTGCCATACCGCCCAGAAGCCCGGTTTGGAGTGGTCGTTCTTCTTCGATTTCTGCTTTGCTTTGGCGGCGAACCAGGTTTCGAGTTCGCGCGCGCGAACGGGGCGACCGTGCTTGCAAACGGTGCGACCTTTCTTGCGCCGGTAGAGGCCGCCCTTGCCGCCATCGAGTTCGGAATAGCCGGCACGGATGAATGCATCGCTCAGGTAGTGGGCGCAGTTATTGCCGAGGTCTTCGCCACAGGTGCAGCTATCGGTGAAATTCTTGAACGCCTCTTCGGGGGTCCGCTGAATCGCGGCCGCCTCGGTACGTGAGATAAGCCGGGTGACCGCGGCGTTGCCAATGGCTCGCTGCAGGGCGAGCAGAGGCAGTTCACTCGTATCGGAGGCGCGGTGCGGCGGCACCGAGGCGCGGGACGCCCCGGGTGCGGCGTGATTCGCGATTGGTTTGCGGGCCAACACGGGCCCGAGTCTGTGCCTGGGCGGAAAGGATGTCAACGAGTTTGCAAGGGCCCGGTGAAGGGGTAGGCTCCGGCGCGAAGGCTGGAGGTAGGACGAGCATGGCGATCGAAATGCCCGCGCGAGCACATGTGATTACCGGTGGCTTCCCGCCGGGGCGGCCGGCCGGGCACGACCACGACTATGCGCGGCTGCGACTGCTGAACTTCCTCGCGGAGCGGGACATCCAGGCTTCGGTGGCGAACGACTTCGTTGACGTGGAGCGCTGGCTGCCAATCAGCCGCCTGTTGATTTCGTACGTGGCGGGGCCGTACCCGGGGCCGGAACAGAACCTCGCCATCCGGAAGTGGATCGAGGCCGGCGGGCACTGGCTGGGGCTGCATGGGACGAGCGGCGGCAAAGCCGTGCGCACGAACAGCGAGACCGACCGCCGCCGGCGCATGGTGAAGCTCGACCACCACGAGACGCTGGGCGGGTTCTTCCTGAACCACCCGCCGGTGCGGAAGTTCCAGGTGAAGGTTCACAGTTCGAACGATGCGCTGACCGAGGGGCTTCCCGAGACGTTCGAGGTGATCGACGAGCCGTACATGATCGAGGTGGCGAACCCGGACACCACGCGCGTGTTGCTGACGGCCGAACTGGGGCCGGACACGTCGTCGCCGAACTTTGGGTTTAGCTACGAGGAGGACACGGCGCTGGGACCGGACGGGAAGACGCGCGTGCTTGGGTACACGAAGGACCTTGGCCAGGGTGGGGTGACCTACGTCGCGCTGGGTCATTGCCATACGCCGGCGACGAACAGCCAGCCGTACGTCGATACGAGCGTTTCGCCCGACAAGACGACGCCGCCGGTGTTGCGGGTGACGTGGGAGCAGCCAGCGTTCGAGGATCTGATCCGGAACACGATTGGGTACGCGATCGAGCGGTGAAACGGTACAAAATGTACCCCCATTGCCCTTTCATTCGATAACGAAAACTGCATAAGGTTGCGCCGTTCTGCCTGACAGAAGGGCCGAAGGACGGTCGGCCGCTGCGGTGTCATGCAGCGGTGGGGCTTTTGATGACACGCGCACAAACCGAACCCGGCCACGGGATGCAGCTGCATGCCCACAACCACAGCCTGGCCCGCTGGATCAC
>CALFYR010000076.1 GCA_937954195.1 uncultured Dehalococcoidia bacterium | reverse complement strand
ATCGCGCCAACTGCGTACACTTCTCCCCGGTATGAAGAAGCTCGCCGCCCGCATTTCGCTCGTCTCATCGCTCGCTCTCCTCGCACTCGCTTCCGCTGCGCCCGCCATGGCCCAGGAAGCCGATGGCGGTTCCGGCGGCGGCACTGATGTGTGGGATGTCGCCATCTGGTCCATCGTCGGTGTTGGCATCTTCTGCCTCGCCCTCGGCATCCTTTATCTCTTCAAGCGGCAGATCGGCGCCTTCCCGAAGGATCCCTCCTGGGTCGCCCCCATCAGCATCCAGCGCTCCCGTGACCTCCCCTCCGAACCGGATAGCCACGGCCACGACGACCACGGCGACTCCCACGCCCCCGCCCACTAGCCCGTCGCCATTCGCACCGTCACCACCTCACGGTCCACCCCGCCGAGCCTGCGCTTGTACTCCTCGTCACCCCGCAGAAAGTCGAATCGCCGCTTCCCGCGCTCGATCGCGTCCTCGAGCGCCATCGCCTTGCTCACCAGCCCCACCGAAAGGTACGAATACGCCGGGTCGTAGCCACTGTTGTACAGGTACACGCCCACCTCGTTCTCGAACGAAAGCGTCATCGCGATCTCGGCGCCATCCAGCGTCAGCACCCCGAGATGCAGCATCCCCAGTGGCGAGAACGTCCGCACCAGGTCCCGGAAGAACGCCTCCATCTGGGGTGTCAGGAACTCATCCTTATCGTCCCGCGAAGCCCGCATCAGCGCGAAGAACCGGTCCATTCTCGGCTCAATTTCTGAAAGTTCGTTCCACGCCGTGAACTTCGCCTGCCCGGCCGTCGCGAAGTTCCGCAGCTTGCGGCGCAGTTCGTGCCGGTCCTTCTTCGAAAGCCCCGCGACGTATTCCTCGAACGTCCCCGGTAGGTCCACCCCCGGGCACACCGCCTCCGGCGTCTCCTCGAACGACCAGCCCAGCCGCGCCGCCTCCCGGAATCCCGTGTACATCTCTGAATCCCTGGCGATCCCCCAGAACGTCACAGCCGGCGTCAGGTCCTCCCGCAGCCACTCCAGGATCCCTGCGGCAACAGCCGGCTCCTCCCCCGGCAGCGCGAGCGGACCCGCGTAGTCGCGCACGTTGTAGTCGCCAAGCTCACGCGCCTCCGCCCGTTCCATATCCAGCGCCGCCACCCCAACCAGCTCCTCACCCCGCCGCACCGAAAGGAACACCGGCGCGCACCCGGAACCAAAGTGCCGCAGCCACACCGCCGCCCACGCCGGGTGCTGGAACGCCGGCGCGCCCGGGACCCGCGCATGCAGTTCCGCCCACTCGGGCGTCAGCGCCGTCAGGTCCTCAGATGTGATCAGTGGAAGCTCAGCCATGCCCCGAGAGTCTACCGGAGCGCGACCGCCAGTTCCCCCTACCGGGGCCGCAACCGTCGCTGCAGCAGCATCACGCTCAGCGCATAAGCCACCAGCGCCATCAGTCCGAGGATCAACAGCCCCTCTGGGTGCCGAAGGTCGCCGCGCAGCATGATATCGTGCAGGTCGCGCGTCGCGTGCGTCGAAGGCAGCGTGTACGCGATGCCCTTCGCCGGCCAGGCAAGCCGTTCGAGCGAGATCACGAGGCCGCTGAAAAACACGGATCCCAGGAGCAGCAGCATCGTGAATTGCGTCGCCTGCTGCTCGCTCGAAGAAATGAGCGAAATCAGGAACCCGATCCCAAGGGCCGCCGCCGCGAGGATCACTACCACCACCGCCACCTGCCAGAACGGCCCGAACAGCGGAACATCCAGCAGGTACCGCATCCCACCCAGCACCACCAGCCCAACCGCCGAAACCACGATCCCGTACGAAAGGAACTGACCGTTCATAATCTCCACCGGCCGGATCGGCGCGACGGTCAGGATCTCCGTGATACCGAGGATCCGGATTCGCGTGAGCGCCAGCGCCGCCAGCGAAATCCCCAGGTGCTGCACCAGCAAGACCAG
>CALFYR010000075.1 GCA_937954195.1 uncultured Dehalococcoidia bacterium | reverse complement strand
GCCACCGTCCTCCACCGCGCCGATGAGATGCTGCTCCACGCCAAGCGCACCGGAAAGAACATCGTCCGCGCCGCACCGCTCCGCCGCACCGCCTGACTGCACGCGCGCGGAACATCTTTCCCCTGCGCGGCGTCTTGGTTGTCAGAGTGTTACGTCATGCTAGACTTCGCCGTGTGTTAAGGGGCTCTGGCTCGGGTGGGGGTCATAACGAGCAACCGCACGTCCCGCAGCAGCCGCTCGGCCTCATGTTCGAAGAAGCGGTCGGCGGCGCAGCCATTACGGCTCCTCCAGATGCCTCTCCGGCCTCCACGCGACGTCTCATCACCTGGAAGCGCGTCCTCCTCGCCTTCTTCCTCGTCGTGACGATAACCGGCGCAGCCGCGTACTCGCAGAAGGAGCGCATCGCGCCACAGGTGGCCGATACCATGCGCGCGGTCATCGGTGATGAACGGACCGCGCAGGTCGAAAGCTGGTTCTTCCGCATCGAAGACCGTGTCCACAAGACGAAGTACAGCCTCTTCGGCGGCGAAACCAACCCCTTCGAAACTCGCACCGTCCACGTCCAGTACCTGCCTCGCGCCGAAGGCCCCGTGGTCCACTACTTCCCAGAAACCGGCGTCCGCTCCGAATTCCCCGACCTCACGGGCGAGCTCTTCATGCCCATCCCCATGCAGCTCCCCGAAATTCGCCAGCTCAGCAACGATCCCGATCCCGGCGAAGGCGTCTGGAGCACGGCAGGTCTCCCACTCACGACGCCCGCCGACGTCCGCATGGCCAAGACCTTCCTCCACCCGGACCCGTCCCGCCCATACGCCACCGTCGCTGTGCTCCTCGTCGATAGCCGCCGCGCGCAGCTCCATATGGTCGCCGGAACCATCGATCCAGGCGGCAGCCGCAACGTCGCCGGCCCTGGCGTCATCCCGGATGAACACCTCGCCTCGCTCCTCATCGCCTGGAACGGTGGCTTCAAAGGCGACCACGGCATCTACGGCATGCAGGTCGGCGATACCGTCTTCCGGCAACTCCGCCCCAACCTCGCCACCGTCTGCACGAAGTCCGACGGCACATTCGTCATGGGCGAATACGGCCGCGACTTCACCTGGGACGAAACCACGACCGCCTGCCGCCAGAACGCCATCCTGCTGGTCGATAAGGGCGAGGTCAGCCCCCGCACCAACGAAGGCAATGACACCTGGGGTTACGTCCGCGTCGATTCGTCCGAGTTCATCACCTGGCGTTCGGCTATTGGTGTCACGAAGGATGGAAACATCCTGGTTGCGGCCGGCAACTCACTCAGCGCCGATTCCCTCGCACGCGCGCTCTGGGCCGCCGGCGCCGAATACGCCATGCAACTCGATATCAACAATCCCTACGTCCTCACCGGCCTCTACTTCCACCAGCCCGATGGCTCAATCGAAGGCGAGCGCTTCATGGACTCCATGCCCGATACCCCCCGCCGCTTCCTCCGCACCAACGAGCGCGACTTCATGTACCTAACCCTCGACGAAACCCGCTACCGCTAGCCCCGACACCGACGTGTAGCCGCGGCCCGCGACGATGAACCACGACCGGAAAGGGAGCGGATCGTGAACGACCGAGGCCGCCCCAGAAACACCAAACCCGTGGCAACACTCCCCTTGTTCCGAACCTAACGCCGGCGTGCCCGGCAACCGGCGGGCATGCCTTGAACCAACGGAGTCAGCGCTACTCCCGCCGCTTCAACCCCATTCCCCCAAGGAAGAACGCCACGCTCAGCACGGCTAACCCAACGCTGATTGCCAGCTTGCCGCTGTCGCTTTCCACCACGCCGCTTCCCGTGCTTGGCGCCAGGGGCGTCGGCTGCGGGCCAGGCGTCACCTCACCGGCGA
>CALFYR010000074.1 GCA_937954195.1 uncultured Dehalococcoidia bacterium | reverse complement strand
CATCGTCGCCCGAGGCGGTGGCGCCTCCGAAGACCTCTCCGCCTTCAACGACGAGCGCGTCGCGCGAGCCATCTACGCATTCCCTGCCCCGGTCGTATCCGGCGTCGGCCACGAAACCGATGTCACCATCGCGGATCTCGTCGCGGACGTGCGCGCACCAACGCCAAGCGCCGCGGCGGAGCGCTCGTCTCCCGATATCGCCCAGGTCGCCCGCGGCCTTCGCACCCTCGACCGCGCGATGGCGTCGTGCGTGCGCCAGCAGGTTTCCGAATACGCCGCCGACGTCGAAGGCAAACTGCGACGCCTCCAGCGCGCCGCCCCCGACGTCCCGGCCATGGCCGGCGATGTCCGTACACTCCTCGCCACCATGCGGAACGCCCTTGAGCGCCGCACCGCCATCGACCGCGCGCGCTTCGAAAGCGTCTCAGGCCGCATCGCCGCCCTGGATCCGATGTCCACCCTTTCCCGCGGATACGCCATCGTCCAGAAAGAAGGGGCCAAGAAGAAGCCGGTCGTGAACAGCGCCCGACAGGTAAAACCCGGCGAGCGGCTTTCCGTATCCGTCGCCGATGGGGCATTCTGGGCCGAGGTAAGTTGATGACCTCCGAACCCACCTTCGAACAGCTCTACGCAACTCTCGAGGAGAAAGCCCGCAAGCTCGAGCAGGGCAACCTCCCACTCGACGAATCCCTCCGCCTCTACGAGGAAGGCGCCAAACTCGTGGACCAGCTCCGCACCATCCTCGAATCCGCCGAACTCCAGGTCAAAACCCTCCAGCAACGCCTCGACGAAGACGAATACCAGCTCCGCGAAGTCGAAGCCGACTACGACGATGAATAGCCCCACGACATCAGGAACCGCGCACGCCAGTAAGCGGATCATGGCATGGATCCCCACGTCCCGCGACAGCCTTCCCACGCCTCGAAGTGCGTCGATCCCCCTCTCCCGCAGCGCCGGGAGAGGGGGGCAGGGGGGTGAGGGGTGAAAATAGCCTGGCTCACCACCGGTCGCGGCCCCGGCTCCTACGGCGCCCTCGAATACACCCTCGACGCCATCGATGCCGGCCTGCCCATCGAGATCGCCGTCGTCTTCATCAACCGCGACCGCGGCGAAGCAGAGGCGACTGACCGCCTCATTGCGATGCTTGAAACGCGCGGTATCGCCGTCGAAACGCTCTCCAGCGTCGCCTTCCGCAAGGCAAAAGGTGGAAAGATCGGCAAGCCCGGCGAACCACTCCAGCCATGGCGCTTCGAGTACGACACCGAAGTGGCCACCCGCCTCGCCAACTACGACTTCGAACTCGGCGTGATGTTCGGCTACATGCTCATCGCCACCGAACCGCTCTTCAGCAGCTTCACCTTCATTAACGACCACCCAGCTCTCCCCGATGGCCCCATTGGCACCTACCAGGAGGTCATCGCCGAACTCATGCGCACCGGCGCCACAGAATCCGGCTGCATGATGAACATGGTCACCGGAGATGTGGATCGCGGCCCGGCCATCAGCTTCTGCCGCTTCACCATCCGTGACGAACAGACCGAGCCGCTCTGGGAGAACTTCGCCACCGAAGGTCCTTCCGCCGGTCCGCTGGCCGAAATTATGGAAACCCCGCTCTACGCACTGATCCGGGCGCTTGGCGTCACCCGCGAACGGCCCTTCCTCGTCGAAACCCTCCGTGCCGTTGCCGACGGGACGCTGGTCATCCCGCCGGCCGAACCGGTCGACTTAACCGCCGCCGTCGAGGCTGCCGTGGCCCGCTCGACACCATCGGTATAATCTCGCCGCATGAAGGAAACACCCCGCACCTGCCCCGACTGCCAGGCCTCGTACACCGATGCCGACAACTACTGCCGCCAGTGCGGGATGTACCTCGCCGCGCTCCGCGATACGGCGATCATCCCG
>CALFYR010000073.1 GCA_937954195.1 uncultured Dehalococcoidia bacterium | reverse complement strand
AAGAAGCCGCGGTAGGTTCGTGCCCGGTGCCCGGTGCCCGGTGCCTAGAGTTCGGAGACGAGGTAGAGGACCCCGCCGGCGACGGGGATGACGACCCAGACGACGCCGCTGAGCACGATGGCGAGGAGCGCGAAGGTGCGGGAGTCGTCGTCGGGCGGGTTGCCGGCGTACCCGATGGTTTCCCAGAGGGCGGTGAGCGGCTGGCGCATGATGAGTTCGCAGCGGCGGTGGGCGAGGCTCGCGCCGCTGAGCAGGATGGTGGAGAGGAAGAGGAACAGCAGGAACAGGGCGCCGAAGAGGGCGAGGATGACGGGCCCGGCGAGGAAATCGATGGCGCCGGCGTATTGGCCGACGGACGCGAGCAAGGGGAGGACGGCGCCACCGGCGAGAAGTGCCGGCGCACCGATGCCGCCACCGCCGAACCCGAGAGCGAGGCGGTCGGCTTCGATGCGGGCGCGGGCGAGCGCGGTGCGTTCGGGGGTGGCGGGCGGGGCCTGGGCCTCGCGGCGGGCGTAGAGCCGGGCGAGCGTCTGGACCACGGAGCGGGCGTAGGACTTCACGATCCATTCGGCGACGAAGGCGGCGCCTTCTTCGGCGAGGGGGCGCAGCGGACCGAAACGACGGGAGACGCGGACATCGCGCGCGCCTTCGCGGTCGAGCACTTCGAGCGCGCGCATGACGAGCCGGTGGGCAGGCGGGAAGCGTTCGACATCGGCCAGGGGCGTGGCGACGGCGAGATCGGCGGCGATCCGGGCTTCGGCTTCGGCTTCGCCGCGGAAGGAAGCGAGGGCCGATTCGGCGATGCGCTCGGGGTTGCTGGTGAGGAGGCGGCGGGTGCGGTCGAGCTGCTCGGTGAGGTCATCGAGGAGGGATTCGGGCTCGGAGCCATCGGGGCGGGCGGGTTTCGCCATGGCGGGAGATTACAGGACGCAGGGCATGAACTCAGCCAGGTGACCCCGCGGGGGGTTAACGGCGGGCTCGTAAATTGTCAGTAAACCGTACGAATGGCGGGGTTGTGACGGGTTCCCGGTTAGCGGGGGTGCGGCTAGGGTGGCCTTTACGGTGGCGCCCCGAGGTGGGGAGGCCGTGCCACCCGGATGCTTATGACACATCGATTGATAGCGGCGGCGGTCCTTGCGGTGAGCCTCGTGGTGTTTGGGGCGGTGGCTTGGGAGATGGGGCGCGGGAACGTCGCAATGGCACAAACGAACTGCAGCACGGGCGGAGCGGGGCTGAGTTCGAGCGAAGCCGAGATGATCCTGTTGATTAACGCGGCGCGCGCCCAGAACGGCGCGGGGCCATTGCTTGCCTCGCCGGCGCTGAACCAGGCGGCGGCGTGGATGGCTGACGACTTCAGCCCGAGCAGCCCTTCGCACACGGACTCGCTGGGACGTGGACCGAGCGAGCGGGCGCGCGATTGCGGGTACCCCGGCGACGCAGCGGAGAACATCGCGTGGGGGTACGGTTCTGCGAGCAGCGCTTTCACGGGCTGGATGAACTCGCAGGGGCACCGGGGGAACATCCTGAACCCGAGCTACAACGTGATCGGTGTTGGGCAGTCGGGAAGTACGTGGGTTGCGAATTTTGGGCTCATAGTGGATGACGGGGCGTTCGAGGTGACCGGCGCGAGCGAACCGCCGCCTCCGCCGCCACCCACGTTGGTACCCCTTCAAATCCCCACCCCGGAGCCAGTGGTGCCGCGGATCAAGCTACCGATGTTGGCGAGGCAGTAGGTCTGATGAGGAGTTGGCTGTTTTCCGGCGTCATTGCAACACTCGGACTCTTCGTCTTCGGAGCAGTCGCTTGGGAGACCGGGCAGGATAATGTCGCATATGCGCTGACGAACTGCAGTACGGGCAGCGTCGGGCTGGATGGCGAAGAGCAGCAATTGCTGAACCTCATTAACGACAAGAGGTCAGCTGTTGGTTGGCCCCCGGTTACAGCTTCTCCAAATCTAAGTCGCGCATCCGCGTGGAAGGCAGAGGATTCCGACACAGCCGGCGGGGCGGGTTTCAGCCACACCGACTCCCTCGGACGGCGCGCTCCAGATCGAGCAGCAGATTGCGGGTATGGGGCGGGCTGGGTTGGCGAGAACTTGGCGTGGGGACCGAGTTCCGCTAGTTCTGCTTTGGAAATGTGGCTAAGTTCGAGCATGGGGCACTCGTGCCTGATAGATGGAAGCCAGGGTTCACGTAAGGACCCCTGCGATGCGTACACAGTTGGATACGCCCGAAATGCCACTGTCGTT
>CALFYR010000072.1 GCA_937954195.1 uncultured Dehalococcoidia bacterium | reverse complement strand
GATCAGGCGGTGAAAGACGGGATGGGGATACGCGTGACGGGTTTGGACGAGGTCGACCTGAGCCAAGGGTTCTCGCGCGTCGTGGTGGTCGGAATCCGTTCGGACAGACCGGCGGGGGGACAAGGCACGCTGGAGCAGCTCTTGGAAAACCATCACTACGCGAACGGGCTCGGTTTTGTACCCTGGGGAACTCCCACCAATAACGGGGCCGGCGAGAAATCGGGCCACTCCGCGACGACCGAGGACCGTGAGACGAGCTACGACGTCGAAGTCGTGGGACCGCAGCCGTGGGTAAAACCCGCTGATATTCCCAGAACCAACGCGCACCGTCTGGGCCACGCGCTGGGCTTCGGCAAGATTCCTTCTGCGCTGCGTCACCTCGCCCACGCGGGTGCGGACGACGATTCCTACGCGCAGGAGATGCAGACGGCGCTATGGCCCTGCACCGGCGACTACCTCCTGCGAAACCTACTGGCCGGCGTGCTGAGCGACGGAACGCTCGCGCGTCTCGGTCAGCACTTCGCCAACTTCGTGCGTGCGGCGGGGCCGCTGCCCTCTATTCGTGTCGGAAGCCAACCGTACGGGGTCCTTCCCGCGATGAGCCTGAAGAATTGGAAAGCCTCCGAGCTGGACAATCGCGGTGCCCCGTGGGTCAGCGCCCAGCCACCCACCGAGATTGAGCTCACTACAGCCCTCGAGACGTACCTCGAGTCGCTGAGCGACGATTCCTACATTCGGGAGGGCGTCGCTTTCGACGAAGGGCTGCACCGAACTCTGAGCGGATTGCTCACGCGATGGCTGGAAGTGGCCGATGACCCTCAGCGGGTCCCCAGGATCGGCACGACCGACGATCCGGACAAGGAACTGCTCCAGATTCTTGCGATGGAGCCGCTCTCCACAAGCTATCGCGTCCGGCCGTTCGTCGACGAGAGCTTCGTGGGCTGGCTTCTGATCGCGCTGCGTGACTACGTATTCGGCGCAGACACGCCCTACGCACTGCTCGGCGGTTCGCCCCTCGCCTGGGTGCAACGCTGGAACGAGGCATGGGTAGGCCTGAGGGCGGAGCAGGCCGAGCACTGGCGGGAATGGGTCGGGCTCGGGCCAGGCGGTGCCGGGACCGCCGCCTTCAGGGAGGCCTTCCGGAACAGCGAGCTATTGAAACTGACCGGCTGGTGGAACGCGCGGCCGCTTGCCGACTTCAACATGGATCCTGTGCGCCACGAGGCACAGCCGCTCGAGGCCAATGGCAACGGATCAGACGCAACGGGCGGGCCAGACAAGGACGAGATTCCGGAAACCTACCTTCTTGACGAGCTGTACCGGGACCCGAACTCCGAGTCTGACGATGCGCGCACGCTGCTGAGGGAGATGCTGCGTTGTTCCCTCCGGCGTGCCCCTTCGTTTCCTCTTCTCCCCTTGCCAGGGGGAGCGTCGTGGCTATTCAAGCGAAACGCCGCAACGGCGATCGACAAGACCATGGTCCGGGACGCGATTCGCAGACTCGCACATGCTTCCGTCGTCAACTTTCTGAATGCGGTCACGAGCGAAGAGCAGATCGCGGCCCGCCTGGTAGACCGCACGAAACATGCTGGGTCGGCAGCTCTTAGGACTGGAATCGCCCGGGAGCTTGGCACACGCATTCTGATGATGCGCGAAGCATTACCTCACCGGCGTTATGAGACCTTCCAGCAGGTTGAGGCTGTCCTGGCGGGTGAGAAGGAGTCCTTGGGCGAGATCGTACAGGCCTTTCGCAACCACGAAGCAGTGCGCAGCGTCGATCGCCTGGCTCGCGGGAGCTGGGATCTGTGCAGCCATCGGCTCGATGCCTGGGTGACGTCGCTCGCGACCAAGCGCCTCCAAGCGATGCGCCGCGATCAATCGTGGGGCATCCATCTCGGTGCCTATGGCTACGTGGAGAATCTCCGCCCCGATCGGGGCAGGGTTATCGAAGACTTCGAAAGCGCCGGCAACTACCAAACCAATTCCAATGGTGGCGGCAATCGTCTTTTCGACCCACCGAAGGATGAGCGCCAGTCGGTAGGAACGGTCAACAAGGCGAAGAACTACCGGTATGGGACTCAGTCGGTGGGACTGGACAAGAAGGCGATCGGCACGCCGTACGGCGACATCCTCGCTTCAGGGCGTGCCCACGACCTTCGAGACGCCGCGGCGCTCAGCATCGACGTGTACCTGCCGGAAGACTTCAAGCTGGCTTCCGCTACGCATTCTATACCTGCGCTGTTCATTGACAGACCAGGAGCCGGGGGAGATGCGGATCAGGGCCTCCTCGCGATCGAGATCCACCTCGGTGATTCAGGGCTCAGCAATTCCCGCGTTTTCTTGTTTCCAGCGGATGGGCTCACGGCGAGCGCCTGGAATACCCTGACGTTCAGCTTGTCCAACCCCCACCGCCAGAACGGCGAGGGCGTCTTTCTCGGACGGGTCGATACCATCCTCGTGCGCTTCGTTTTCGCCTCGAAGCCGGCGATCGCATCAGGGATCCTCGTAGACTGGTTGCGTGTGGTGCCAGGAAGCGCGGGGTTCATCCACGCGTCTTCCAGCCCGAAAGCGGCCGCCGCGGCGCTGCTGCACAACGCCTACCTCACGCATGCAGACGATCCGACGAAAAACCCGTTCCGGATCAATCTCAATTCGTCTCGCGTGCGCCATACGCAGCGGCTCCTGGAGGGGATCCGACAGGGACAGCCGCTGGGCGCGCTGCTTGGGTACCAATTCGAGCGCGGCCTGCACGAACGCGGCCTCGACGCGCATATCGACGAGTTCAGGAAGGCGTATCCCCTGGTGGCGACCAAGCAGAGCGAGACGCCACCCGAAGGAGTGGCCGAGGCCGAGGATGCCGCGGAGAGCGTCGAGGCCAGGGCCGCGCGCAACGTCGTCGACGGGCTGGCCTTGGTAAGAGAGTGGGAGGAAAACCCTGCCGTCTCCGAGGGCAACGCCATCGTGCGTCAGAAGATAGCGGCAATTCGGAACAACAGAACTCCGTCGGGCGTGTGTCAGGAGGTGGAGCGCTTGCGCGACACCCTCGATGGCATGAGCGACGCGCTCATGTACGAAGGCGCGTACCACGCAGTGCAGGGCAACTACCAGCGGGCGAGCGCAGCGATCGACGCGATCAGCGGCCAGTTCCATCCGCCTGAGCTTGAATCGCTCAAGACGCGCATGGCCTCCAAAACGCTTGCGCATCGCGTGCTCGTTCTGTTTCCAGGCGATCCGCCGCCGGGCGCTGGGCGTCGCGCGTCCGTCGAGCCGCGCGTCGCCGCCTGGGCAGCGGACCTGTTCGGTGACCTCGCCGACATCGGCTGCACGTACCGCTTTCGCCTGCCGCGTATCAACATCAACGAGGCAACACAGGCCGAGCTCGCCTCGGTTCCCGGGATGGGAGCGGTCGCGGCAGAAGCGATTGTCAACTACCGGAGCTCGCGGCGCCGATTCCGGAGCGTCGATCAACTGGAGACGGAGGGCATGCTCGATGCCGCCGAGCTCGCGACCGTCCGGCGCTGGATCATGGTGGGCACCGAGCCGGAGGCGGAGCGCTCCTACGAGCGCATCGACGTCAATACCGCTAGTCCGGCGGAGCTCGGGCTTCTCGGTCTCGACGTAAACCTCGTTCTGGCGAGACGACCCTATGCGAGCCTCGAGACTCTCGCCGACACCGGAGTGGTGACAGATATCGAAGCCATCCGGCCCTTTGCCCTGGCCGGCGCGACCGTCAGTCTGGCGGAGCTGGGTCTAGACGCCGTCGACCTTCTCTATCTTTCGGCCTCCCCGGTGCAGGGCGAGGAAACGGAGATCGAGCGCCGGATCCAATATGTCGCCAGGAACAAGCACGTTCTCGCTCCCGAGGTGCGGGTCGCGGTCGATCCCTCGCGCACGAACTCTTACGCGTACGGATTGGAAGAAGCGCTCGAGCTCGGACGGGCGGCGTTCGACATGCTCGCGGCCGGGCATTTCCTGCGCCCGGAGCTGCTCGGACTTGCTTCCCAGGCCGCGAGCGATTTCAAGGTGGACGGGGCCGAACCAGCCCCGGTCAGGACCACCTTCTTGCGAGAAGACGTCGTCCGGTTCGACGTGCGCATTAGAAAGGCGCTGCACGAACTGTGCACCCTCCTCCGCAGACTTGGCGCCCAGCCCATCTGGCCTCATCCAGATCCTAGCCGCGCCGGCCCCACACCTTCGACCGATGGGTCGGGACGGGAGGGTGCGGTGCCTCATACGCCTGATACGGAACAGCCTTCGAGAGCGACGCCACATACGGAAGACGTTCCCGACGAGTCCGCACCACATTTCGCGCAGCTCGCCGTGGAGCCGGACACCGACGGCAGACCGTTTGCCTTCGGTGAATTGTTCCTGCCTCCTGCCGCTCCGGAGCCGACTGACGAAGATGCGGGGAAGTCCGTCGCACAACTGTTCGAGGAACGTCGCTACGAAGCCGTGCGTGCCGCAGCGTTTGCCGAAAGCAACTCTATTGGGCTTATCAAACAGTACGTGCACCTGTCCGTTGCGGTTGAGGCCAACTTGGGCGAACCTCTCGACGTCGTCGAGCTGCTCAGGACCGCGGCGGCCTACGGCATTCCCAGCGCGTTGCTGCGCTCGCGAAATGATACGGAAACGCTGCGGCGGTGGATGGACACGTTGGTCGAGCTCCTCAAACGCGTTCGGCTGTGCCAGGGGCTTCGCGAGCAGGCGCTCGGGCTCGAGGCGCCTGCTTCGACGGAGCGCCGGATCACCCTGTTGATCAAGGCGGCCCGCGCGCTCTTCGGCCAGTCGTTCCTCATCCTTCCCGATTTCGAAGCCTCCGACCCGGCGGAGCTTTCGGCGGCATTCCGGCCCGAGGTGCTCGGGAATGCGGACGAGCAGCGCGTGCGCCTCTGGTTGCAGCAGCTCGACCTGGTGAATGAGCCGCTGCGCCAGCTCGACCAGACGCTGGAGATGGCCGAGGCATGGCGGGACCCCGGCGCGGGCGCCGCCCCGATGCGACTGCACGTGGGCCAGTTGCCTACGTCATCAGGACGCTGGCTCGCGTTGGACGACGAGGAACGCGGCGAGTCTCCACACAAGAACATCGCCGAAGCGAGAAATGTTCTGTCGCTGGTGGCCGTGACGAATACCGACAATGGGACCAACTTCGGCGCCACGCTGTCCGGTGTCGTGCTGTATGACAGAACCGAATACCTGCCGAGTAACAAGGTGGACACCAGCATCGCTATTCACTACGACGGGCCGAATTCACAGGCGCCGCAATCACTGCTGCTCGCCGTGCCGGCCGACCGAAAGAAGGCCGCGTGGACGACCGATGACCTCGCGTCCGTCGTCGTCGAGACCATGGACCTCGCGAAAGCACGCCTGGTCGATCCGGATGCGATGGGGCGGCGTGAAGACGACACGCCCGACGCGCCCGGGGTTGGAATGGTGCTGCCTTCGCTGATTCTGCCGTGCGATCCGAAGCATCCAGGTTCGGCAAACGGAGAGTTTCCGGATTCCATCGAGGGCTGGCTGGACTCGCTTGTACGCTGCCAAGTGGTCGCGCAGCTCAAGGATGCTGAGGCATCGCCCTATTCTGTCAACGCCAAGGAAGATTGGGAGATCGATGGCGTTCACCTCCAAAATTCCCTTGGAGTTTCGGTTACCGATTCAGCGGCGAAGACGAAATTGGACTTTACTGGGCTCGCTTACGCGAGGCTGTGGGGCTCTCAACCGGCGGGAGCGGAAAGCTACGTGCTTCTGGGCCGGCACGATTTGGTTGTCGAGGTACCGAATGCAGCAGCTTCAGTGGAAGTATGCGTATGCGCTCATTCGAGTGAAGAGCTTCAGATTCAGGTTCAGCTTGACGGCGACGCCGAATTCCTCTCGGTAGAGGACCTGTCGAGCCAGATCCGCTCCGGCTGGAGTCCTGTTACTGCTTGGATCCCTATGGATTGGACCGAAGTACCGGACGACACGCATTCATCGGGTGGGACTTCCGTCAGCTTACCTTTGGTCGCCGTCCCAAATTTCGAGGTCAATCTGAACATGGCTTGTTTACGCATCAGCGGTGTGGGAGACGGGTTGATTAGAAAGCTACGGGTGCAATTGACTTCGCCAGCATCGAGTGGCGTGGCCTCGTCGGCCCAGATCGAAAACCTGAAGAAAGAATTCATTGGGGTTGAAAGAGTATGCGTCATCTCTTGAAGTACGGTGGAGATTTGCCTTGCGCTAGTCAGAGGAAGGCTGATGTCGCTATGTAAGGGAGTTCCGCCCGAGTTCTTCGAAAGGTTCGAGGCATGGGCGCGCATCGAACCGCGCACCCGTTCGAACGACTGGTCGCGCGGTCTTCAGGCGTCCGTAGCGGACCCGGCGTGGATGCTCGCGCGGCAGTTGCAGTTCGGCGAGTTCGGCGGCGAGGACGCGGGCTCACCCATCGCCGTCGATCTGAAACATTCGACGCAGTCGCTCGACTACCTGACGCTTCGCGATCATCGGGTGCCGATGCCGGTCATGCCGCTCGAAACGATGGTGGAAAGCGAGCCCGCCCCTCTTACATGGCGGTTCCGCGTGCAGATCGGCCAGCAATTCGAGCGCTTCGCACGAACCGTGATCGCCGAGCGTTTCGCACAAACCGTGTCCGCCGCTGACGTCAAAAGGTTCATTGTGGATTTTATTTCGGCTTGCCGCCAGGCCTGGCCACTGGAATTGCCGCAGGGCGTGGAGATAGCCGAAATCGATCAGCCGACCCAGCGCTACCTGCGGTTCATGAGCGGGCGGGTCACGAACGGGGAGCGACTGCACGAGGTGCTGGATCGCATCGACGCAGAAACCATTCCCGAGATGGAGCTGCAGGTCGAACAATTGCTGGTCGATGGGAGCATCGAGCTCCCAACGGGGACGGCGCCCGAGCAGTTGATTCCGGTACTCGCCCGTCTGGCGGATTGGTATCGAAAGCTCGTCCATCGGCGGCGCCCGGCGGCGCAGGGCGCCTGGCAGAACCCGCAGCTCAACTATCGTTTCGAAATCAATTCGCCCGATCCAGGCGCGCCGGACCCGGCTCAAGACGGCACGCACCTGATCGCGCCCGACTACCGCAATGGTGACCTGGACTGGTATTCGTTCTGTGCCAGGAGTGGGATCCAGGGCCGATGGCAAGCCGCCGCCGTGAGGACCTACCCGCTCCCCACCCGCATTTCCGCGGGCGGGACCTCGCCCCGGTGGTGGGCGTTCGAGGACGCCGCCACCGATTTCGGCGCCGTCGACGTGGCTGCGCCGGATCTGGCGCGGCTCCTGCTGATGGAGTTCGTGCTCGTCTACGGCGACGATTGGTTCTCAGTGCCGCTCACGGTTTCGATGCCTTCGCTCGTGCGCATCGACTCGCTGCGGGTGCGGAACGTGTTCGGGGAAGAGCTGCCGATCGATCCCGTTCGCAAGGTCGTACGGGACCACGTCGAGCGCCTGGACGGAGATCCCGATGACCCGAAACAACGTTGGGAGATCTTTACCCTCGCGCCCCATCCGGAGGAGGCGGTGGACGTTGCGGGCCTCGGCGACGTCCTGCTCATTCCGCCGGTGGCGGGATTCCGCGACGAGTCCAAGCCGCTTGAGGCAGTGCACTTCCTACGCGACGAGGGCGCGAACCGCGTCTGGGGCGTGGAGCAGACCGCCTTGAACGGCCTCGGGATTCCGGTGCACGGCTTCGATGCGCAACGAGGGAGGCTGGAGCGGATTCATGAATACGAAGCCGGGCGGGTCGAGGAGGAGCTGGCGACGCTCGAGCGGATCCTGACGCTTGCCGGACTGACCGACAGGCAGCGCCCGATCATCGAAGAGGAGATGGAGTCGTTGCGCGCGCGTCTCAAGCTTCTGCGCGAGGGACCACGGCCGTCGAGCGGAATCCCGTTCTACCGATTGATGAGTTCCGTTCCCGAGAACTGGGTGCCGTTCAGTCCGGTGCGGCGACACGGCACCTACTTCGGGTTCGGCCCGCTCACGCAGGAGATCATGCTGCGACGCGGACAGATGCTGCGCAACGTCGATGGTTTGGATCCGGTGCCCGTGCCTGCGCTGACGATCCTGCCGCCCCTCGCTGCGGATAACCCACTGTCGCTGGTCGAAGAGTCCGCCGTGCCGCGCGCGGGTCAGCGCATGCAGTTGACGGCGCAGCGTGTACGGTGGACGGATGGGAAGACGTATGTGTGGTTTGGAAGGAAGGTGCTGACAGGGAGAGGTGAAGGGAGTAGTGGGTTGAGATTTGATTTCCTCCGGAACAAGAAAGGGTGACTCTTGGCCAGAGTTTACTACCGCTCGTACGAATCAGCTGCTTTCGGTGGTGACCTCGAGCTGCTCGTGGATGCCGACGAGTACTTCCAAGACGTTTTGCACAAGGTGAGTGAGTTAACTGAGCCTAGAATCTTCATCACTTCTTGGATTCTCCGTTACGGAACTCCTTTGAACCGCGACAAGACGTTCGAAGGTTTTCTGGTAGACCAGTTGCGGAAGCAGGGATCCGAGGTTCGAATTTTGTGGAACACTAACTACAAAGGTCTTCCATATCCTGACTTGCTAGGTGAAGCCGAATCGCTCCACAGTCGGGTACTCAAAGCGGCGGACGTTGAGTTAGAGCGACTGCAGATCATTCTTAGCACAAATCTGCAGGCGGATCTCCCAGATCTGCCGTGGCAGGCCGATTTGCTGCTGGCTTTGCCTGGAACTCCTAGTCTGGAGCAAGAATTACAGGAAACCTGGATGCGCCACCGTGCGTGGAAACTGGCACTCAAGAAGCGTCCGGCTGCAGAGTATCGCAATCTAGCGGTCGCGACCCTGGGCGCCCACCACCAGAAAACTCTTGTCGCAATCGGAATGAAGGGGGGAAATAAGGAACTGATTGCGTACTGCGGTGGAATCGACTTCTCGTCCGGGCCGTCTGGCCGGAGTGGGAGGACCTTTCACGGTGGTCGATGGTGGCACGATGCAGCGGTTCGCGTGCTTGGAGATCGGGGTGTTCCAGTCCTAGAGAATTTCATAGAGCGGTGGAACCAGGAGTTGGATGACCCCGATGACATCCTTGCTTTCGGTCTGCCAGTGGATGCCACCCTTGATAGTGATCTCTTCGATGGTGTTCGCGCGAGTACGCTGAGCGCAGAAGCAGTTGAGTTTCCGCGGACAATGTATGGTGAGACAAGTTCTGTTGACGCTTATGAAGAGTGGATTCCGCAGGCCACTGATCACTTGATTTTGCTCA